>JAISMD010000014.1 GCA_031276935.1 Puniceicoccales bacterium | reverse complement strand
GTTCGTGGGCCTATTTTCTCGAAAGTCCCCTAAAAAATCTAAATCACAGGAATCGGAATGTCCCCAAGCTTCCCCAACGAACGGTGACGATCCCCTCATCGTCGCTATTAAAAATGGTTCCCAAACGGCTTTCAATGAGTTTGTCAAAACCCACCGACAACGCCTCTTTTCCGTCGTCTACAACATTGTCCATAATGCCACCGATGCCTCCGATATCACCCAGGATGTTTTCATTAAAGCCTATGTATCCATCCATAGTTTTCGATCCAATTCCGCACCTTTTACCTGGCTCTATCGCATTGCGGTTAACATGGCTCTTTCCTTTCTCCGCAAACATCCGCAACATCGTTTTGTTTCCATGGAGCAGTTGGACGAATCCGGTATCGCTCCGGAACCGCTACGTTCGATTCCGCTAACGGAAGGTGGCGATCAATCCGTCGCCCTAAAAGAATTGCAAAAAAATTTGAACGAAGCGCTACAAAAGTTATCTAATGATCATAGGGTTGTGGTTACTTTGTTTGAAATAGAGAACTTGTCGCACGAGCAGATCGCTCAGATTGTGGGGTGTTCTGTGGGTACGGTGCGTTCGCGTCTCCACTATGCCAAACAAAAATTACAGGGATATCTAAAGGAGTATTTATAAAATGACGTCCCAGAACAAAATGGATAAATTATCGCAACTATTTCAGTTAAAAAAAGACCTGGAGCGTCCGGGGGATGCTTTCTGGGAGGTATTTGATTTGCAATTGCAGCAAAAGCTGCAGGCCAGAAAGGTCGCTGCACAATCCAAAGTGCATTATATTGATTGGCAAGGTTTATGGCAACAAAGGAGACGTTTTAGTTTAGGTTTACGCACATTTGCCTACGGAACGGTAGCCTGTGGTTTTGCCCTATTGTTTCTTTTCCAAATCCATTCTCCACTCAACAATAGACCCCTAGCGACGACAACGGTACCGACTATGCGCAGTACGGGCGATAGCATTACTTTGCCGAAAAATTGGTTCGATACCACCCTCGCCTTCAATACTCCCAAAAGGGCCCGTGTTCACTATGTTTGTGATCGCATATATACATCAGCATTGAATTCCTCCGCAAAAGAGTTAGTCTTCTAAGTCATGGTGCGTATTAGGTTTTTGGGTCATATTTTTCTCCTGCTCATCGGCATACTCCCGGGAAATGGGATAGAGGCTAGTTCCCGTTGCGGCGAACGATCGGCGATTAAAAAGAATACAAACAATACAAATTCGACACCCACGCTCCATGCGCTTTCCCAGGATATTCAGCATCTATGGGACACACGTAAAAATTGTGTGGTGAAGGTCATGGGACTCAAGGAAGGCTCTGATCCGAGAAATTTCCTTTTTGGTACAGGGTTTTTCATCGACAATGGTGGCCATATTTTAACGACAGCGACCATTGTAACGGAGGCGAAGGATTTATGGGTTGAGTACGGAGGATTATCCTATGCAGCGACATTGGTCGGCAAGGATACAACGACGAATTTGGCCATTATTAAATTGGTCAAATGTCCTGCTTGTTTCGCAGCGATCAACTTGGAAAGCCATGGCGATCACTTCTCAGCGGAGGGGAGTTTAGTGATTGCGATCGGCTGTGCATTAGGTTTGGAGCCGGCACCCATTTTAGGACTTATTACGGGCAAAAATATTACCTTTGGCGACCGCATTTTTTCCATTACCTATCTGCGCAGCGACATTAATATTTGTGGCGGAGAAAGTGGTGCTCCCATATTTGGCAGTGATGGTTCTCTATGCGGCATACTCATTGCTTCTTTACCGGAACTGCGCTCCAGTTTTATCCTACCCGGAAATGCCCTGGGGCGTATTTGTAGCGATATTATTCGGGAAGGACAGGTCGTGTATGCAACGGCCGGGTTCAGTGCCCGCGGACAAATAACGGCCCACGGGGACAAGGAAGTCATTATTTCCGCCATCGATGGGCAAAAAATTCATTATTCCGGCGCGGAAACTCTACAAATTGGAGATAAAATCGATAAAATCGATGGTCAGAAAATTAATCAGGAAGGAGACATCGCCGACATTTTATTTTTCAAGCGTCCCCATGAAGTAATGAATCTCGACATTCTCCGTTGGAAAGAAGTGCTCAAAGTCGCTATTATACTCGAAAAAAAAGCATCCTAATTCCATTAATTTTTCGAAAGAATAGCCATTGACAACGGGATAGTCGCTCGTTATGGTTAAGGGCTTATCGAAGGATCATTTTTTATGAAAAGTATGCAAAAATATTTGTTATGTTTGATTGGAATTGCGCTGTACAGCGGCGATATGTTAGCCGAAGAGACAATACCTAACCCCAACACAACGGTCGCTCCCATCCCATGCTGCACTACGCCCGATAATCCGGAAGATGATTTCTGGGTACCGGAATACGACGATGGCGCTGAATTCCCTATCTTTCAGGAAAATCAAGAAAAGGAATCCTAAATCTTTACCGTTTTTAAAACGATAGGGGAGGTTTTACTTTTTTACCTTTTCACATGGCGTGGAACGGTAGTAGGTTTTGGATTGGGCAATTTGACGGAAAACTAAGGAATTGATTGGTTATTTTTAACTTTTGTTGTTCCTAATTTTCGGGAAAAAGAATAATTTTTAGAGCGATTCTTTTCTTGTAAAAATTCGTGCCCCTAATTGGAGGCATGGATCGGAATCGAACCGATGAATAAAGGTTTTGCAGACCTCTGCCTTACCACTTG
>JAISMD010000094.1 GCA_031276935.1 Puniceicoccales bacterium | reverse complement strand
AAAAATAAGCATTTGGTGCCCTATTTGGAGAAAATTGTAGTCAATTCGGCCATTGCTTCCGATTGGGATAAGAATTTTATCGGGGATGTGGAGCGGGATATTGCCACTATTTGTTGTCAAAAACCGATTACGGTCAAGGCCAAGAAAAGCATTTCCAATTTTAAGTTACGGAAAGGGATGGCGAACGGTTTAAAAGTGACCCTGCGAGGACGGGCGATGTATGAATTTTTTTACAAACTCATATCCATTGCCTTACCTGCGGTACGCGATTTCCGTGGAGTTTCGAATAAATTTGATGGCCGAGGTAATTACACATTGGGGATCGTGGACCATACGATTTTCCCGGAAGTTTCCATTGACAAGGAACGGAAGGTGGTCGGCATGGACATTACTTTTGTGACTTCGGCGAAGACGGATGGAGAGGGGCGAGATTTATTGAGGTTATTTGGAGTTCCCTTCAGGAAGAAAAATGTTTAGAGGAATGAATTATGGCGAAGATTTCCATTATTAGACGCAATGAAAAAAGACAGGCTCTCGTAAAAAAGTATGCGGTGCAGCGGGATGCTTTAAAGAAAGTTTTAAAAAATCCTAAAACTACGGATGAAGATTTTTTTATGGCCAGCCGGAAATTAGCGGAATTGCCACGGAATTCTTCGCCGACAAGGGTACGCAATCGCTGTTCCATAACGGGACGGGGCCGTGCTTACTACAGAAAATTTGGTGTTTCCCGCATCCAATTGCGCGAATTAATTTCCTACGGAAAAATTCCCGGGGTTATAAAGGCTTCTTGGTAAAATGGATACGATCGGAGATTTTTTAACCATTATTCGCAACGCAAGCGCAGCAAGTAAGCCCGTTTGTTCGGCGTTTTCTTCCCGAATGCGGGAGAAATTAGCGGAAGTTTTACAAAAAAATGGATTCATTTGGAGCTATTCTGTAGAGGAAACCCGTCCCGGAGTGAAAAAAATTTCCCTGTCTTTGAAGTATGTAAAAGGAGTAGCGGCCATTCAGGGAATTGGTCGTTGTAGCCGTCCCGGTTGCCGTTTGTATTACGCTCACAATGCGATTCCCCGGGTTTACAATAATTTGGGAATATGCATTTTGACGACGTCGAAGGGAATTTTGTCCGGGAAAGAAGCCGTGCAAAATCACGTTGGCGGTGAATTGTTGTGTAAAGTATGGTGAGGCAAGTTTATGAGTAGAATAGGAAAAATGCCCATTATTATTCCCGATGCCGTTAAAATTAGTGTGACCGGTGGAGAGGTTTCGGTCAGCGGTGTGGTCGGTCAATTGACCCAATCCTTTGCCGATGTGGTGGAGATTAGGTTGCGGGATAATGTCGTTGAAATTTTCCCAAGGGAAGATTCCCGTTTCGGAAAGGCGATGCACGGCACGGTACGTTCGATTATCAGTAACATGGTGCAGGGAGTGCAAAAACCCTACGCTAAGGATTTGGAGATTCAGGGCGTTGGGTTCAAGGCGATTTTAAAGGATCGTGTTTTAGATTTGGCGTTGGGCTACTCCCATCCGGTGCTCTACGAAATCCCAGAAAATATCCGGGTGACGGTCAAGGATGGCACGGCGATTCACATTGAGGGTGCGGATAAATGTTTGGTGGGAAAGGTTGCGGCGGACATAAAACGCTTTTATCCCGTAGAACCTTACAAAGGAAAAGGTGTGCGCATCGTAGGGGAGCGTGTTCGTCGGAAAGAAGGGAAAAAATCAGCAAAATAGGGTAGGCGTATGAATCTCGATGATAGGAATAAGGCAAGGCAGCGACGGCGATTACGGATTCGCAAGACGGTTTTAGGGACAACTTCCCGTCCACGATTATCGCTGCATTTCAGTGGTAAACACATCTATGCCCAATGCGTCGATGACGATGCCGGGAAAACGTTGGTTTATTTGTCGACGGTTTCCAAGGATCCGGAAAAGCGATTCAGGGTCAATGTTGACGGTGCAATTTCCTTTGGGAAATTGTTGGGGAAAGCCGTATTGAATGCGGGCATTAGGAATGTTGTTTTCGACCGTGACAGAAAGCGCTATCACGGCAGGGTAAAGGCATTTGCGGATTCGGTTCGCGAGGTTGGTATAAATTTTTAGGGCGTTATGAGTAATGTTAATTTTAGTGTCAATGGGAGGGGAAGATCACAAACGCGAACCCCGGAACGGGAGGATGAACGGGGACGTTTGATTGAAAAAGTGATTTTTATTAATCGCTGTGCGAAGGTGGTAAAAGGTGGACGTCGTTTTAGTTTTTCGGCGCTGGTGGTTGTTGGTGACGGAGCGGGGCGTGGCGGAGTCGGTTTAGGCAAGGCAAAGGAAACGCCCAATGCGGTGAAAAAAGCGGTCGAGCAGGCGAAAAAGAATTTAAGGAGTTATCCTCTGGCTGGACATACGATTCCCCATGACATTGTGGGAGTTTCGGACGGAGGAATGGTGATGCTTAAGCCGGCGGCTCCTGGAACGGGGATTGTGGCCGGTGGAGGTGTGCGTCTCATTTTGGAGGCGTTGGGTATAACGGATATACTTTCCAAATCCATGGGATCCAATAATCCCTTTGCGATGGTGCGGGCTACCTTCGATGCTTTGGATAAATTGCGTTCCTATGGAAGCGTGATGTCTCTGCGTTTCGGTGATCGGAAAAAGACTCAGGAGGAAATTTCGTGAAGCTACATAATTTAATCAAAGTTGGTTCCAATCGACAGACAAAGCGACGTGGTCGTGGTCAAGGTAGTGGTTGCGGCGGGACTTCCGGTCGCGGGCACAAAGGTGGTAAGGCGCGTTCCGGTTACTCTCCGGCGCCATGTTGTTCCGGGATTCCCTACTATCGCCGCTTGCCAAAACGTGGCTTTGGGAACAGTATATTTAGTCTGCGTTTTGCGGCTATTAATCTCGCGGTTTTGGAAGAACTGGCGGCATCTCACGGGGAAATTAACAGGGATGTTTTGATTCAGAATGGAATTATTAATTCCGGGGAACTTCCCATTAAAATTTTGGGGAATGGAGAATTGACGAAGTCGGTTAGGGTCGTTGCGGATCGATTTTCTGCTTCGGCGAAACGCAAAATTGAAGCGGTGGGAGGTTTCGTCATTGAACTCGCGAAGGAATAGGGATAATGTTTGCGGCATTTTTGAATTGTTTAAAGATACAGGAATTACGGAACAAGCTTGTTATTACGCTTGCGTTAATTTTTGTGGCGCGCATCGGTGCGAGTATTCCCTTGCCGGGGCTTGATCCGAAAGCCCTCCATGATTTTTTTGCGACGCAGCGGGGGTCCGGGAATAGTTTGGTTGGGATGTACAACATGTTTACCGGGGGAGCTTTTTTGAAGGGAGCGATTTTCGGATTAGGCGTAATGCCTTACATTAGTGCGTCCATTATTTTACAGTTACTTGCGGCGGTTGCGCCGGGTTTAGCGCGTATTCAGCGGGAACAGGATGGGCGGCAACGGATTGCACAGTACACCCGCTATCTGACCCTATTGATTTGCCTCATACAGGGGGTATTATTAGTTTTAGCCCTATCGAATTATCCGGAAAAGATATTTCCCGGCTTCGATCGTTTGACCTACGGGGACATCGTGATTATGAATCGGGGATGGTTTTTATTCAACTCAACGATTATTCTGACTGCGGGGACGATGATTTTAACTTGGATAGGGGATCGCATTACCCAATTGGGCATAGGCAACGGGGTATCGCTGCTCATCACGGTGGGAATTTTATCCTCGCTACCGGGGGCCGTGGTTCAATTGGTGGAGATGTTTACGCGACCGGTTGGTGTTGATGGAGGAGGGGTTGGTGTGCCGCACTTAGTGTTGATGTTGACCCTATTGGTAGTAGTGATTTACAGCATGGTGGCGGTGACGCAGGCTACGCGAAAGATTCCCGTGCAATATGCGCGGCGAGTAATTGGTAGGAAAATCATAGGTGGACAGAGTTCATTTCTTCCGCTGAAAGTGAATTATGCTGGGGTTATGCCGGTGATTTTTGCCAGCACACTGATTATGTTTCCGCAGCAGATTTTTACCTATATTGCGGGGGCGTGGAATATTCCTTTTTGCGTTCGGATCGCAAATGCGTTGATGCACGGATCGTCCATATTTTACGTGATTTACGGGTCACTGATCCTATGTTTCAGTTATTTTTGGGTATCCATCATGTTCAAGCCGGTGCAAATCGCCGAAGATTTAAAGAAGAGCGGTGGTTACATTCCCGGGGTGCGGCCGGGGAATGACACGGCAAATTTTCTCGATTTTTCGATGACGCGACTGACCCTAGCGGGGGCGATTTTCTTGACCGTTGTTGCCCTTCTTCCGGATTTAATTTCCATTTCCTTTGGTATTCCCTACACGATTTCCATGTTTTTCGGTGGCACCGGAACGCTCATTACGGTGGGTGTTATTTTAGATACGATGCGGCAGATGGAGGTACAATTATTGGAGCGCAATTACGATGGATTTTTACAAAAAGGGAAGGTACGTTCCCGGGGAATAAGGGGTGGTATCAGTTTTTCCGAGATCATAGAGTCTTGTAAAAAAATTAGGGTTGTATTTTTTCTGCTGGGAGGATTATTATTGGTGGGCCTTTTGGCTTGGTTCTTGCAATAGATGCCACTATGATTCCCATAAAAAGTCCGGCGGAAATCGAGAAAATGCGTCATGCAGGGGCTATTTCTGCCATCGTATTGGATGAAGTTTGTCGCCATGTTGCCGCTGGGGTTTCGACGGCGGATTTGGACGATTTAACGAGGGATGCCATGCGACGCCACGGAGCAGAAAGTACGACCCTAGGGTTTCGCTCGGAAAAAAGGATTTTCCCCGGCCATGGGTGTTTTTCCATCAACGATGAAATCGTCCATGGATTGCCTTCGAAGAAGAAAATATTAGCGGAGGGAGATATTATTAGCATTGATTTGGCGATGCGGGTCGATGGATTCGTCGGCGATAACACGCGGACATTAACCGTCGGAACCGTACGGGCGGAGGTTTTGCACCTCATTGCCGTGACGCAAAAAGCTTTGGAAGCGGGCATTAATGCTGCGGTTTCGGGTAATCATGTTGGACATATTTCCGCAGCAATACAGCGCCTTGCCGATGAAAATGGTTTCGGTGTTGTTCGCGAATTGGTTGGTCACGGAATCGGTCGGGAAATGCACGAAGAACCGGCTGTTCCCAATTACGGTATCGCTGGTTATGGGCCGGAATTACGTCCGGGAATGACCCTTGCCATAGAACCGATGTTTACATTGGGTGTACCGAAAATCGTGGTCGATCCGGACGGTTGGACCATTCGGACGGCGGATGGAAAATGGTCTGCCCACTGTGAGCACACGGTTTTAATTACGGATAATTTGCCAGAAGTCTTGACTTTATTAAAAAATTGATTTTCAAAAACTCAATAGGAGATTTTTTATAAAAAAATAATTATGCCACGTTTAATTGGAGTAGATATTCCCAACAACAAGAAATTGCCCTACGCGTTGCGTTACATTTACGGGATTGGGCCTTGTCGTGCGGATTTGATTGTGGAGCAGACGGGACTAAGTCCGGACATGCGGGCACAGGATTTGACGGAGGAAAATATTAATAAAATTGCTGCCGTAATTATTGAAAATGGATGGAAGATTGAGGGGGATTTGCGCCGTGATATTGCCTCGAATTTGAAGCGCTTGCAGGCCATTAAATGTTACCGTGGCATTCGCCATTATCGTGGGCTTCCGGTACGCGGTCAGAGGACGTCGACCAATGCGCGCACGCGTAAGGGCGCCAAAAAAGTAATTGGAGTGATTAGGAAGAAGTAAACTATGGCGGAAGATTTAGAGTCTAAGGAGACAGCTTTAACGGAAGAAATATTGGGAGAAAAGCTGGGCAATAAGCCAAAGGAATCCGTGCAAGATATTCTGGGTGAAGAGACGGATGTCAAGATTCGTCGGGCGAAAAACAGTAAGAACATCACCCATGGAGTGTGCAGTATTTTAGCGACTTTTAACAATACGAAGGTCTGTTTTACGGATTTGCAGGGCAATGTGGTATCCTGGTCGAGTTCGGGGAAATGTAATTTCCGTGGATCGCGGAAGTCGACGGCTTACGCGGCCCAGGTCGTGACGCAGGAGGCGGGACGTGTAGCAATTTCCCATGGATTCAAAGAGGTTGAGGTTCGGGTTAAGGGTCCCGGAATGGGGCGCGATGCGGCCATCCGTGCGCTACAATCTTTAGGTTTGGCGGTCAACACCATCACGGATATGACCCCGGTTCCCCACAATGGTTGCCGTCCCCGTAAACGGAGGAGGATTTAATCTTAAAATTTATACACTATGTCCCGTTATACAGGTCCCAAAGCTAGAATTAATCGGCGTTTTAATTACGAAATTTTTCCTTCTTGCA
>JAISMD010000029.1 GCA_031276935.1 Puniceicoccales bacterium | reverse complement strand
TCCGATAGGCTTCGATGCTATGTAGAATTTCTAAAACCGGAATACCGACGTCCTTCTGGTAATCGTAATCCCGGGAAACATATTCCGCTATACCCTTCGCGTAGAGATAGCTACCCGCTTCTTCATTGAACTCCTTTTCCTCGTTGGAACTGATAATGCTACTGTCCACCGTCCCCGATCCATAGAGTCCATCGTCCTTCATCCGCATGACCCCATTGTCAACGGCGATGCGGTAAATCGCATTCACCAGAACCTGTCGTCTAACGGCGTTGTAACGCCAATCATTGACGAGCGAATCGAGCAGATATTCCATTAATTCCTTTCGGAAATTATTGGCTTTGATATATTCGGTGTACAAATCGATGGCCTCCAATTCCCGCTTTAGGGCAATGAGCTCATCCTGTATACCCTGCAAAAGCGTTCCACTGAGAATATCTTCCCCTTCCAGCAGCGACTGGTATTTCGTCCGTAACTTCCCCAGCTCCACACTGTAATCACTGATGCTGTACTTCGTGTATTCACTGTAACACTTCTTTCCGTACTTCTCGTAAATCTCGGCATAATCGGTCAGTATTTGAGCTATATTTAGGTGAATCTGATCGTTTTGGAAAAAGGGCAAAAACAGATCGTGTTGATTCAACAATTTTGGATAGCGACAGGAAATACCATTATTTTTATCAAATACGTAGGCTTCTCCATGGAGGGAAAAGGTTTGAAGCGCTTCGTAATAGTTACCGTAATCGGAGCGCAAGGATTCAATTTTTTCGGTTAGCAGTGTGATAACGTCCTTATCTTTCTTGGACGTAGCCTTTGCGAACCAATTGGTCAATGTCTTGGTATATTTAACAAAATCATTGTAGATAATGGGTTCATAGTGATCCTTCAATATCTTGGCGTAGGTATATTCCAAGAATTTTTCCGTTTCTCTGTTGCTCGCCGAAATATTACCCACGTTGACTTTCCCCCGAATGAGATCCTGCAAAGCCTGCAATTGGGCTTCAACTTTATCCTTATAGGCCAACACAAGCGTTTCTTCGGAAACCTGACCTTCGACGGCAACGACGAGGGGAGATTGCTTTTCCTGAAAATTTTCACTCAATTTCAATGTTCTTTGAACAATTTCACGGACCTGATTCCGCATCGTTGTATTTTCAATAAATTTGTATTTTATTTTAAGTTCATTTTTATATTTTTCCGTGGCACTGGGATTGGCATAATCATACTCCGTTTCGCCCTGTAGAAGCCGTTCCAAAGCATCGTTGATCCACTCCTTAATCGGGCCACCCATATCTTCGAAAGATCCATTGATCAGGGATAAAATCAGACTGCTAGTATCATCGCCACTCCTACTTACGGGAGATCGATCGAGGATGCGTACCACGATATATCTTTCCAGGTCATTGCGGAAAGCCTCCGACATGGCGTAGCGTAAATTCTCCCGTTCACTCAAAATTATGGGAGTTTGTGTTTCATCGCCCAGAGGAAGCGTCGCTTTGATGGCATTGCGAATTTCCGATGCTTTGAATTCCTTCACCAACGTATCATGGATTACCTTGCTAACGGGAGCACTCATCCGCCTAATGACATATTCTTGAATATTGAATTCCGGTTTATTCAAGTAATCCGTCACCTTCGTATAAATATCGCTCGCTTCCGCCTGAGGTTTACCGTCAACGATGAGGTTACTAACGGTCAGTGAAGCGGGGAGATTGTTTTCGTTTTTCAATAAAATTAACTGACTTTTAACGTACTTCAGCGCATTTTGTAAAATTGGGAATTGTTCATTGGATAACTTATCCGCTACTGCGGAGAGCTTTATTTCCGGTAAATTCTCGCCCTGGGCGTTGACGTTAAGATATTGATTAATCTGACTGATTTGGCACTGTAATTTGTAGCGACGTGTTTCATTGATAATGAGATTAGCGACCAGATCACCGAATAACTTTCTAATATCACTGCAAATTTCAGTGAGCGAATTACTGGTAATGGTAATTAAATTTTTAGATGCAAATTCATTGAGAATTTCCTCAGCCTTTTTGCTGATGCTATTTTCCTCTCCTACGAAGTTCAATGGATTATTCGTTGCGTAATCACCGACGATATATTTTTCAACATTGGTCAGGCATTTCTCCTTAATGGAATCATCGGTGGTCAAAGCATAGTCCGTTTTTTTCAGTTCCTCCAAGGTGGTTGATATACCGACGGTGAGTAGGTCCCGTGCCAAAGCTTCGGCGATGGTCTCGCTATCCTCGTTGTTGGGATCGACCTTCCGCGAAAAGAACATGCTGAGTACCTTACGTGTATTATAGGAACTCAATACGCTAATACCGTCCCTATAGAGGAGCAATGAGGTTTTACTCGCAACGAGATCCTGCAAATACTGCAATGTGGTGGCATTAATCCCCCCATTATTTTGTTCTCCGAGGCTAACGTTACTGTCATACACATTGATGATTTCATTATCATTGAGGTAGGAATGGATCATGTAGTAGTTTACATAGGCCACAATTTCTGCCCAGGACAAACCTCCCTTCTCCACATCGGGAGCAAAAACAAATTCCTTTAAATAATCCTCCGTCGTAGCCTTCCATACTCCATTTCTCTCCTGCAAATTCACGTTACGGAGTCGCTCGAAGAGGGAAGTACTGGAATCGAGGAGTTGGGTACTATCCAATTTATAACCCGTATTACTAAAAAAATTATCATGTGAAAGGAAGGTCAACCATTTGGCATTTTGGGGTGATAATCCCAGGGTAGCGGGATCGGACCAGGGAATTTGCTCCGGAGTAGGGGCCAATGGTTTCTGTGTTTTGAATTGAAATTCCTTATATCCCGGTCCATCTTCCGGTCGCAACATCGTATCGATGGGATGGAGTATATATTCAGGCAAAGCACCGATGGTTTTACTAAAATCCTGATCAATGGCGCTTTTTCTCGGTTCGGGGGCACCTTCGATAACCGGTTCTTCGATGACGGGAAAGAGGTCATTAACGATACCCTTCGTTGTATTGGGTGGAGTAAATTCAACGGGTGAAGTAATGCCCAGGACAAACCCCGAAGGTACATTCCCCGGATTTTTGACGGTGAGTGGTTTAGCGGTGGGTGCATTGGCTCCATCCGGCACGGTCATTTCCACCTCATAGAACTGGATATTCTTCTCCATATTAAATGGATTATTTTCTGGACTCGTGGGATCAACCATGTTTGGAGCCAGCCCTCCCAATGTTCCTGGATCATAATCTGTTGGATTTACTCTAATCATTTTTCCAATCCTCCTGTGTTCAAATTTATCATAAATTGTGTTTCGTTTTTCATTTTTTCATCTACAAATAGAAGCGGCGTGTTTTCGATTGCCGTTGCATCGCCATAACTTTTTCATTATTTTCCGTATTTCGCCCTTCTTCCTCCGAAGATACGTTCTCCGACGACGGTAATTTTGGCCCTGTCATTCCGGCAAATAGTTCCTGAATCAAATCCCCATTGCGTTGATCGCCTTGGGAATCGACATTTTCCCGAATCGCACTGGGATTTTTATCGTCATTCTGTTGTATCTTCGACTTGAGTGCCGAAATCACGATACCCCGACTCGGACGAATTGAGGGAAGTTTTTTCCGTACTTTTTGGGTTTTGGGATCCGCGATGGCGGACGGGATTTCTTCCCCACGGGAAACGGTCGGGGCCAATGGACGATCCTCTCCCTTCGAAATCATTTTTTCTATGTCTTCGGTGATGCTTTCCACATTGCGCACCACATTTTCCTCCGTTGTCGAAACTTTTCCATCCGGCGTTGGATTTCCATGGGACAAATTGGTTTCGCCCTGGGGAAGAGCATCGGCGGTCGCCATTTTATCCTTCGAAGAAAAACCGTTCTCCCGAATGGCTTGCTTCAAAGTATCCTCTTCGGGTACAATAATTTTCAGTTCCTTTGCGTAGTGTTGTTCCAGGTCCACGCTGATGGAACGTTTCCCATCCTGATCGGGCAACTGGGCCAAGGACGCCACTTCGATGGAAGGTTCCCGCTTGACGAAGGTGGGTAAACTGGGTAAACGCATTTCTTCCTGCCGCTCCTGAGTTGCTTTTTTGACACTCTCCAAAGCCGCTGATAAGCGTTGTTGTATGGCTAAAATCTGGGCCTCCGCCGCCCGATCAAATACCTCCTCGAGATGGATTTCCTTGACCTTTTCGATTTCAATGGGTTCCGGTAATTTTTGGAGTACTTTTTCCGTCGCGATAAATTTCTCAAATGGCAGCGGATCCCAACCATCACGTGGTC
>JAISMD010000022.1 GCA_031276935.1 Puniceicoccales bacterium | reverse complement strand
AACCATCGAAGAGGGCTTGGAACGTTTGTTCGAGAGCCTACGACTACGGGTGAAAATGTTGGGAGATAAGAAATATATTCATGGAGTTAATTTGTGGGGGCGTTAAGCAACATATTAGGTTTTTCTTTCCTGACGCTCATTTCCCGAGTTTTTGGTCTTGTACGGGATAGTTTTATTTTTTCCGTTTTCGGGACCGGTGAGCTTAATTCGGCATTTTTATTAGCCTTTAGTATTCCCAATCTCTTTCGGAGGCTCCTCGGTGAGGGTGCTCTAACGTCGGCACTGTTACCCGTTTTTGCCAGTGAATATCAACGAAACGGTAAGGGAAAAGCCTTTCAGTTATTGGACAAAATCCTATCCCGTTTGATGGTTATACTTTTTTTCTTTGTGGGAATGGGGATATTTTTTTGTCTATTAATTTTACACAGTGGGCTATTAAGTTTACGTTGGCGGCTATGTTTTTCCTTCACGGCCATTCTTCTACCCTACATGTTTTTCGTATGTTCAGCGGCTTTATTAGCGGCCGTACTCAATGTCTTTGGGAAATTTTTCCTCCACAGTAGCAATGCCATTTGGCTCAATTTGGCCATGATTGTTGCCCTTATTATTGGAAATTTTTTCCCGAAAACCTGGCACATTTATTTACTTTGCGGTGGAGTTTTAGTGGGGGGAATGCTCCAGATGTTGATTCTATGGTACGGACTCGTTCGTCTGGGTTGGAAATTCCATTTTGATCTCGGAAGGGATGGGAATGTGGATAACGTCCAGCGATTATTTTTCCCCGGAGTAGCCGGTGCAGCGACGGTACAAATCAACGTGGTAGTGTCGCGGGGACTGGCTTATTTTGCGAGTGAAAATGCGGTTGCGTTACTTTATTTAGCCAATCGTTTGGTGGAAATCCCCATGGGATTATTTGTCACGGCCATAGCGACGGTGATTTTCCCACGCCTATCGAATTTTGAAGCAAAAGAAGAATCCCTATTATTGGCTAAGGAATTTAAACGGGGCATATTTTTAACGCTCATGATTGTTTTCCCTGCAATGGTGGGAATATTCAGTTTAGATCGGACAATTTTGGAACTCCTTTTCCATTGGAGAAATTTTACGGAAAGGGATATGGGACTTCTCCTACCCATTTTACGCCTATTCCTTTTAGCATTGCCGTTTTACGCCCTGTCCACGTTTCTCATTCGCGGCTATCATTGCAAAAAAAATACACGGACACCCATGGTCATTGCCCTGGTTCATTTTTTCATAAACACAATTTTGACCCTTGGTCTCATGTTCTATTGGAAGTCGGTGGGGATTGCATTGGCCAATCTCCTCGTGGCCGTGATACAGACCGTTTTGCTCCACCGGGGTTTGCAGCGGCGCTATGAAGAATTCCGTTTCAAAATTTGGACAAAACATCTTTGGAATATGTTATTAGCCAGCGTTGCCATGGGATTGGTCGTTTGGAATTTGGACCATGTATTACGCCCCTATGGTCCGCCGAAAGTCCATTCGCTCATCAGTTTAGGAATCAATATTCCCCTAGGTGTGGCTTTATATTTTGGATTATTATATATTTTGGAGGGGCGTAAACCGTTACGGGATTGGGATCAATTGCGGAAACAGTGGAGGGAAAGGATCGGGAAAAATATCACATAGTTCCAGGGGAAATTGGCAACGGAAGTGGTGAAAATTTTAACGAAAAAGTATGATGAAATATTTTGGTACCGATGGTATGCGGGGAACCTTTGGAGTTGCTCCGATTAATCCGTTTTACTTCAATGTTTTGGCCCAGGCTTTGTGGTATTTCTACGGCGGATTGAAACGGGTCATTATGGGAAGGGATACGCGTATTTCCGGTGAAGCGATTAGGCAGTTTTTGATCGATGGGTTTCCCCAATCGGTGGAGATCCTCGATGGGGGTATTCTGACTTCACCGTTACTGTCACGTTCCGTGGAACATACAAAATCGGACCTGGGTCTAATGATTACGGCTTCCCACAATCCGGCAGCGGACAATGGCGTAAAAATTTTCGATCGTGCGGGTATGAAATTACCGCAGCGGGATGAGGAAGGAATCGAAACGGTAATGGATGAAATTGGAAAAGAGGTTAGGAATAGGGGACATCGAATCGTGGGTTACGAAGTGTCTGCGTCCTACACTATGGGCGATGAAATTTTTCAAAAATTTGACAAAGTCGTCATTGATTGTGCCAACGGCGCTGCCATCGAGTTCGCGAAAAAAGCTTACCGTTTCCCGGAGGTGGAATGGTTGGGAGTCACTCCCGATGGGAGTAATATTAATGCCCATTGTGGCAGTGAATATCCTTCTTCATTAATCGAAAAGGTCAAGGATAGGGGAGCCCATTTAGGGATTGCCCACGACGGTGATGGCGATCGCCTACTCCTTTGTGATGGCAAGGGCAAGATTATCCCTGGAGAAGCGATTTTAGGGATTATTGCGATCTACCTAGGGTGCATTGGACGGCTAAGTAACAGGAAAATCGTGACGACATTGATGTCCAATCAGGGTTTGGAGCGGACATTAAAAACCTACGACATAGGCGTGGACTATGTTGA
>JAISMD010000051.1 GCA_031276935.1 Puniceicoccales bacterium | reverse complement strand
AACCATTCCTTGTTTGAAGGAACCATAGGACTAAAAAGATCGAATTTAGTGTTCATAGTTTTCATGTTTTTTGAGAAAAAGAAGTGCTTTGATGCGTTGAAATTTGAGGTCAATTTGTTCCAATTCTTCAGTATATTGCCGGAGCCGAGAACTTGCTTCCTCATTGGGAACGAAATCGGCGAGAACATTATAGAGTTTAATGCGTTCCGCCACGGGTTCCGTTTCCAGTTTGGTGAGTACATATGCGATTAATTTCTCAGCAGCGTTTTCCATATTTTCCCCTATTGACCATAAATTTTTTTAACACACAAACTTATAATTGCCATTTCTTCCATCAATTTTACCTTACAATTCACGGTGGAAGAAGGATGGAATCCTTATGTATTGCATTTAAGGTTTACATTTTTTGAAGAAAGTCAAAATAATTCTACTGTAAATGGAATTTTTTCATAATGATGACCAATGGAAGTGAACGGGAACGGGATGAGGCATTTGGATTACGATTCCGATTATTGCTAGGATATTACGACTTGACGCTGCGCGATATTAGTCGGGTAACGGGGGCTGCGATTTCCACGGTAAGTACCTGGAGAAATGGAAAAATTCCATCGTCACGGCAAGTTATCGAAAAAATTGCCCAACTCTTTAGGGTTACTCCGGCCTATCTGGTCTACGGAGCGAACCGGCTCTCGAAGGAAACGTCGCCCGGCCAGGAAATTTCTGAAATCGAAGCCAGAGTAACTTCCTTTTATGGCCAGGAGGAGCAAGGGTTAGGCGATGCCCCCGAAACACAGCGGCAAAAAATCGAACACTACCTGTCCCTCTACCTCGACGAAGCCGAAAAATTTGAAGGCGGATTGGAACACGCTTGGCTACAAATACTGAAGGAATTTCCTCTGCATTGGTTTAGGAATGTCGGGGATTATCTTCGGCCGAGACCGTCTTCGGAATCGGGGGATTCGGCGGAGAGTTAACGCCTCCATATTTTCAGTGGAGGAGGGGATTGCCCTTTAAAATGGCGATGAAATGCTCCAAACTTTGGGTTATTTTCCGTTTTCTGTTGTAAATTAAATAGAGTGGAATGCGGATATGTATATTTTCGAAGGGTATGATTTGTAAGCGTTGTCCCGAGGAAGGTTGTACGCTACTCTTGGGAAGAACGGCGATTCCGCTATAGGTTTCGATGGCTTGTTTAATGAGTTCGATCTGGTTGAATTCCATGAGGTAGCGGGGGGAAATATCCCATTTCTCGACGGCCTGTTCGAAAATGGATCGCAGGGGATGATTTTTATTGAAACCGATGAGCAGTAATGATTTCAGTTCGCTGAGCGGAAATGTCCGTTTGTTATGGAATTTTGTCTGTCCCAGGTAGGCGATCACGAATTCGTCCTCCATAAAAGATTCCGCAATCCAATCCTCATTGCTAATGGGAAATTCCAAGATTGTGAGATCCGTTTTGGAATCTAATTTCCCCGTCTGCATTTGATCGTAATTCCCGTAGTGGATGTCCAAATTAAAATTTTTAAAGATCCGAAAATATTCATTGATGTAGTGCGGAATAATGTAGGTCCCAATCCATTGATTTGTAAAAAGTTGAATGCCATTTACCACCTTCGGATCGTAATTTTTTAAATTTTTCAACATGCTATCGTACTCGCATAGAATGCGCTTCATGTGGCGGTAAGCCACCACTCCTTCCTGGGTCAGCTGAAAAGATTTTTGTTTTTTTTCCAGTAAATTGACGTTCAAATGCCCTTCCAGAAGTTTGATTTTCTGACTTATGGCCGATTGGGAAACACCATTCTGTAGCGCTGTTTTGGAAAAACTTGCATTGTCCGCTAAATCGAGAAATACCTTTAATGTTGTGATATTCATGTTTCTTATTCCCCCTATTTTATTTTTTTTTGTTAAAAATGGAAGTATTTTTTACTTTTTTTTAATAAAAATATTCCCGTGCCACGGATTCCGAAGTTCGGTGAAAATAAAGATTGGATAATGGGAGGAAAGCGTTACAAAGAGGATGGGGAATATGTTTATGATATTCAGAGTTCTTTTGCTTCCCTTCAGGGCCATAATTTTTTTCTGGAGCCTATGTGCGAAATTGATTCGTTTTTTGGTGCTACTATCGATTTTCCTTTCTCTAGTAACAATCGTTCTCTTTTTTTCGTTTAATTTCTGGTTCCCGCGGGCGGCGCAACTTTACGTTAGCTGTAAATCCGGGTTTGGGCTCAATATTAAGCAATCAAAATGCTCCCTCCATCGTGGACTTATGGATTTCGGTGCCATTGAGGTGAAAAATCCGAGGAAAAAATTTCCCCGACCGGATTGCCTATCCATCAACCGTTTCATGGTTAAGGCCGATTTATTTTCCCTGTTTAACCCGGAAGTGGTTGTGGATGAGATCATTTTGGATGTGGACAAAATTGTTTACGACAGGAGCGAGACCGGAGACATTAATTTGGAATTACTGAGCAAAGCATTCGTATCTTCCAAGAAAGAACATCCCCAAACTTCAAAGGGAAATGTGGTTTCGGCAAAAAAAGATACACCCAAGCAGAAAATCTTCGCAAAAACAGCCCCCAATGTTAAAAGCGACGCAGGTCCGTTGAAATTGACCCTAATCGATGGCGAATGCCATTTCATGGTCAGGAAAATGACCGTTCATTTGGGGCATCTGGAGCTTTACAATTTTCCCACAAAGGGGGCCCATAGGAACATTAACATCGATGCAACGTGGAATTTTACAAATGTGCATTCCAGGCAGGAAATTAGTGATGTCATCATCGCCCATTTGCAGGGCTACGGCATCGCGTTGATCATTCAAAATGTATTGGCTACGATTTTTGATTTACCGGGAGTAAAAAGTGTTAAACGTTCCGTAAAAAAGGTGAGTCATTTCGGTCAGAGGCTCATCAAAGGGGTGGTAAAAACCTTTTCTCAAACGGAAAAGGGTGTGAAAACCAAAATGAAGGAAATCGTATCCGGTATGGGTGATCTCGATCGTCCCCAATTGGATTTGGAATTCCTCAAAAACCTTGGGGAAAACAACAACCTAGGCGACTCCTCGAAAAAACAATAACCCTGAAAGGTTTATTTTCTGTTGGGTTTCTTTGTTTCGATTTTACAAGAAAATAACCTAAAATTTTTATTTACCCAGTTCGGTTATCAATCCGGAGAAGGAATTGAGGGCGAAATCGTGCCTGTAGAGTTGGCAATTGTCGGCTTTAAAACTGACCTGATCGCATAGACCGGAAGGATAGACGGTGAAATAATTATTACTGACCAAGCCTTTCGATTTACGATTTTGCCATTTAGGAGGGTTGCTTGTTTCATCGATGTAACCTTCGCTGAATACCTTTCCCTTTGCGATCTGTTCTCCTTTTTGAGGGTTTTGGATCATCGTGTAGCACAACTGATCTTCATCGAAAATGACCTTTCTATCCTTGTCGGTTAGGATTAACAGTGGGGTTGTGGTGAAGGATCCTTTGGTCGTTTTTCTCAGGAATTCGTCGATGGAATTTTTGCAATTAGTATTTACGTCGGCATAGGGAATGAGCAGATTATCCGAGGAGGAGTCCTTATCGTCTTTTTTGAGAATTTTAATTTCATCGATGAATTGGATGCGTATCTCTTCGCCCTTAAGATAGACAATTTTTCGTGCAACTTGAACCATGCTTTCTGTGGCCTCCTTGGGACCTTTTTTTTCGAAATCGGATTTTTTAGGTATGGGCATTCGGAACAGAACGGCGCTTAAAACGCCTATTAATGCAATTGCCATTAGCAATTCTACCAATGTTATTCCCTCTTTGGGGGATTTTTTAAATCCAGAAAAAATATCCAATCTACCCACAAATAAATTATATGCAAAATTTTGTATTTAACAAGTCTAGTTCTTCAAGTTTTAGAAATTTATTTTCCCACGATTCAATACTTTTTTGCCCAGCGGTAGACGTCGATGTATTTTTTTGCGGAGGTGTTCCAGGAAAAATCTTGGTGCATCGCACATTTTCGCATCGTTCGGATCGTTTCGGGAGCTTTGTAATAAAGATCGCAGGCCCAACAAATGGTGTCATAAAGTGCGGAATCCGTTAAATCGTGGAACAAAAATCCCGTGCCCATTTCCCCTTTTTCGGAGAAAT
>JAISMD010000030.1 GCA_031276935.1 Puniceicoccales bacterium | reverse complement strand
TTGTCGAAGGCCCCACTGACAATGAATAAAATATTTTTTGTGTTAATTTTATCCGCTTGCTGCTTCTTGTTGTTGGCAAAGGACATGAAACTGCGCATCTGATTGAGCACATCGGTCTGACTGTATACGCTGACCTCCGTCTCCTCCATCAACTTGAGCAGGTTAATCTGAACTCCACGACCGGAAATATCTCGGCCACCATCGTTGATGGCATTGGTGATTTTATCGATCTCGTCGATGAAAACAATGCCGTATTGGGCAAGCTCCACGTTCCCATTGGCGATCTTGATTAAATTGCGAATCAAATCCTCCACGTCGCCTCCCACGTACCCCGTTTCCGAAAACTTCGTCGCATCGGCCTTGACAAAGGGTACACCAATTAGCTTTGCGATCGTTTTGACCAGATAGGTTTTCCCTACCCCCGTCGGTCCGAGAATCAGTATATTCTGTTTCATGTACTCCCGGCTCCGATTATTTTCCCCACTAATCATGTGGCGTACGTGATTATAGTGGTCGCAGATAGCCACGGATAGAATCTTCTTCGCCTCATCCTGGGAAATAACAAAGCGATCCAAATATTCCTTAATTTCCTTTGGCTTGAAATTGAAATGATGGATGCGTTTTAAAGCTTCCGCATCATTTTCGGCCTGCTCCAACGGGACTTGATCACTTTTTTCCCTTTCCCCTTCGCCTCCAAAAGGAAAGGAAGCAATCTGTACATTGGCACCCACTTTCCCCAAAATATCACTGAATTGTTTCGTTAATTCTTCGAAGGGATTTTGTTTTTCCTCGGGTTCTTTTTCTAGATCCATGATGGTGAATGATGGAAAGTTTTGTAGAATAAAAGCCACTGGCAAGTCTTATCGCTACCCAACCATTAAATTAAAAGCGAAAGCATGGCTCTCATCATACCTTCCTCCACCTCTTCCCGTAGAATTTCCCTTCCGCAGCAGCAACTGAGTGTGGTCGCTTTGGAGCGCAATTCCTGGGGAAATTGGTGCAAATCACCGCCGATATTAAGACCTATCCCGGTCACCGCAAAGGTAATTTTACCATCGGAAATGCGGGATTCCGTGAGGATGCCGCACAATTTTTTCCCTTGGTAATGGATATCATTCGGGTGCTTGACCCCAAGCTTCAAATGAAAATTCCTTTGCAAGAAATCTGCGATTTTCTCGGTGACGAGCATGGAAAAATTTTGGAAATTTTTAGGGGATTGGCGGGGAACAAATCCGACACTGAGATATAAATTCCTGGGATCGCCGCTGTACCAAGTGCGACCAAATTGTCCCCGACCCTGCGTTTGCGTCCCGGCGATTACGGCGAACGGAGTCGGTTGTCCCAGATCGAATTGACGAAAACACTGTGAATTCGTACTATCAATCTCGGCGTAGCGAAAAATTTCCATCGCCCTAGGACTCTAAAAAATAATTTCTCTGCTTCTCCGAAATCGCCATGCCAACCCTTTCCATCACCTTCAACATGTCTTCCCAAACGATTCGCTTCATTCGAATGCTACCGTTGCGCAATAAATAGGACGGATGAAAAGTAACCATGAGCGCAATGCCATAAAATTCGTGCCATTGGCCGCGTACGGAGGACATTTTCCGATTTTTGTCGTAGCCGAGAAGACCACTCACCGCGGTCGCTCCTAGGGCAACAATGACCTTCGGACGAACAATTTCTACCTGTTCAATGAGGTAGGGGAGACAAAATTGCATCTCTTCCTGTGTGGGAGGACGATTCCCGGTGGGCGTATCCATTTCCGGGCGCCAATTCATAATATTTCCAATGTAAACGTCTTCCCGGGAAAGACCCATGGCATGAATAATTTTCGTCAGTAATTGTCCCGCTCTCCCGACGAAGGGTATACCCTGCACCTCCTCATCGGCACCGGGAGCCTCTCCGCAAAAGAAAATATCCGCGTCCAAATTACCCACTCCAAAGACAAGTTTTTTCCCCGGACGAACGTGCTGTTTCAGTAACTCGTTATTGAAAATACGCTGCCGTAGATCCTCCCAATGTTCCCGTTTACTGGGAAATTTTTGAGGGGAATGGGAATTATTGGGATAGGAAATATTTTCCGCGGATCGTATCTTTTTTCCTCCATGGTCGGGGGATGGGATCGCTGCTACACCATCGCCGGGGACGGATAGAATTTCCCGTCGGACGGGATCGGATGGCGATGAATTTCGCGTAAAATTTTCGGGATTTCGTAAAAAAGCGAGATTCTCACTATGAATGGGTATGGTTTCGGTACCATTATTTTTCATATCGATCAGTATTTCGAGTAATGCTGCAATGGGATTTGCCATGACTTTACCTAACATAATCCACGGTGCTGTAAATCAATTTCGCGTTTATTTATTTTAAAAAAATGGAATATTTTCGTAATGAAAGAGCTCGTAGCGGTCGGCGGCATGGGTAATTTCGACGACATCGAAGCGAAAATAGCGGAGGTGATGGCTTTGGATGTAGGCTTGGACGACGGGTTTCAGGGCCGATTTTTTCTTTTTCCCGACGGAATAGTAACCGGAGACGAGGGCATTCCATTGCCGCGTACGCACTTCGACAAACACGATTAGGCAATCATCTTTAGCGATGAGATCGATTTCTCCCCTACCGTAGCGCCAATTTTTCTCAAGAATTTTATATTTTTTTATTTTTTCCAGGAAATGGAGGGCTAAATTTTCGCCTTTTTCGCCAATTTTTTGTTGTTCCGTTGCCATTAGCGGGTATGGCTTCGCAAAAAAAGTCACCATTTTCAATAAAAAAATCGTGACAAAACACATTTTTTATTTATAAAAGAGCTATTATGGTAGTTTTGGAATCGGGAATCGGGAATCGGGAATCGGGAATCGGGAATCGGGAATCGGGAATCGGGAATCGGGAATCGGGAATCGGGAATCGGGAATCGGGAATCGGGAATCGGGAATCGGG
>JAISMD010000050.1 GCA_031276935.1 Puniceicoccales bacterium | reverse complement strand
CATTTACCCAGGCCATGAAGAAATTTATGTATACCTGGAGCCAATCTAGTACCTGCTCCAGAGGGCAAGCCGCCATGCTCATGATGCTCGTCGATAGTATGGCAAAATATGCCGGGGTTCAATTGAAGAGACCGGAAGTTCCAGAAAATGCAAAGGAAATGATGCAACAAATACCCAATTTGGTTAAAGAGAGAATAGAAACATTAGAAGCCAGAATACGGAAAGGACCAAGCGACCAAGAGCAAGCAGAAATTCAATCTCTCGACGCGGAAATAAAATCTCTCCAAGAGAAAAAAAAGGAACTGAGTTCAATCGAACGGCAAGCTTGGAAGAAAAGTTGGCCCGCCGAATTAGAAGTAGAGAAAATAATAAATGCATTAAGGGAGGACATGTATAAGGCTAAAGGAAAAGAATATAATGAGGGAGAAGTAAGTACAAAAGACCAAGAAATAGAGGATGTGCTTGAAAGAAAAAAGCAGGAATTATATGAAGAAAAAGTAGCCCCTCCCCAAAAAAAGGGCGATGAAGCATACGAACAATCAAAGGCCCTAGGGAAAGAAATAGAAAAATGCGAGAAAAGAAAAAATGAACTTCTCCTAGTACACGAGCAGAAACAACTACAAACGCTGCAAGACATAAAACCCACGGCTGAAGGCGAAGAACCTGTTGCAAGCCAAAGAAACGACAAAAGATTCCTCGAGGATTTGTATTACCACTTTGACGTATTTGCTCTGCATATGCCTTCCTGCGCTGCATTTTCCGAAAGATATGACTGCTCCTTCGTCCCAATCCAAGAAAAAACTATCACAAATTTACCCCCACGCCAACTAAAGGCCTCCCATGCCTCCCATCCCCATCGCCACCTAAAAAATCGGAAGCGTATTATCTAAAAAAGAAATCAAAAGCGTATTTCGCTCAGGAAAATATTCTTGATTTATGCTTGCTCGATGGGTCTTTTCCCCAATCATAGGGACATTTATTCTATGACCCAAATCTCTCAGCCCAGCACAAATAATCCCTACGATTCCTCAAAGATCCAAAAATTGGAAGGCCTGGAAGGTGTGCGTAAACGCCCCGATATGTACATCGGCGATACCATGGAGCGAGGTCTACACCATTGCGTCTTCGAAATCGTCGATAATTCCATCGACGAAGCCCTCGCCGGTTATTGTAAGAATATCACCGTTTCCCTCCACCTAAATGGTTCCTGCTCCGTCGAAGATGATGGACGAGGTATCCCCGTCGATATCCATCCAAAATACCAAATCCCTGCCCTCGAACTCGTTATGACCAACCTCCATGCCGGTGGTAAATTTACCAAAGGCGCTTACCAAGTCTCCGGAGGTCTACACGGTGTCGGAGCGAAGTGCGTCAACGCGGTCTCGGAAAATTTCGAAACGGAAGTGCGCCGCGACGGTCATGTTCATTACATGGCATTTTCCCGCGGGAAAACCACGCAAAAAATGATTATCATCGGCGATACAACTAAAACCGGTACCAAAATTGTCTTCACCCCAGATCCGGAAATTTTTACGGAAACTCGGGAATTCCACTACGATATTCTCGCGAAACGTCTCCGCGAACTCGCCTTCCTTAACCCGGGTATCACCATCGCCATCAACGATGAGCGCAGCGATAAACGGGAAGTTTTTAATTTCAAAAATGGCATCGCCGAATATATCGCCTTCCTCGATCGCGGGAAAATTCCTATCCATGATAGCATCATTGCCTTTTCCGGTTCCGTCACATTGGAGGACCAAAGTGGTACGGTGAGCGTCGACATCGCCATGCAGTATAACGATTCCTACAACGATCAAATCTATGCCTACGCCAATTCCATTTGCAATGTGGAAGGCGGTACCCATTTATCCGGATTCCGCACCGCATTGACCCGTGCCATCAATAGTTTCGCTAAGGCCAACAGCTTCATTAAGGAGAAGGATCCCCAACTTACCGGTGACGACGTCCGTGAAGGTCTAACGGCTGTTATTTCCGTCAAAGTTCCGGAACCTCGCTTCGAAGGTCAGACGAAAACAAAGCTTTCCAACGGTGAAGTGGATGGGATTGTACAAAAAATCGTCGGTGATAATTTGAGGTACATCTTTGAAACCACCGCCGGTCTCGGGAAGAAGATTGTGGATAAGTGTCTCAACGCTGCCCGTGCCCGTGAAGCCGCACGAAAAGCCCGCGAAACGGTGCGTAAGGGCGCGCTAACGGGAGGAGGATTGCCGGGAAAATTGGCCGACTGTTCCGAAAAAGATCCCGCCGAATGCGAATTATTTATCGTGGAAGGGGACTCGGCTGGAGGCTCCGCAAAGCAAGGCCGCAATCGCAAGAATCAAGCCATTCTGCCCCTCAGGGGAAAAATTATTAACGTGGAAAAATCACGGTTGGATAAGGTTCTCAGCAGCGAGGCGATTCGCACCATTATCACCGCCTGTGGAACGGGTATCGGAACCCGGGATGAAATCGGTGGCTTCGACATCAATAAATGCCGCTACCACAAAATCATCATCATGACCGATGCCGATGTCGATGGTTCTCACATCCAGACATTACTACTCACCTTTTTCTTCCGGCAAATGCGGGAACTCATCGAAAGAGGATATGTCTACATCGCACAACCACCGCTCTATAAAATCAAACGACGGAAAAAGGAACGCTACGTGGATAGCGATGGCGAATTGAATCGCATTCTTCTCGAACTCGGCACCGAAGATATTACGCTGATCCGTGCCGTTGATGACCAACCTTTTACAGCGGAAGCCGTTTCCTCTATTGTAAATATTTTTTCAAAGATTGAAAATCTCGGCATGAGTATTCTCCGCCACGGTTGTCCGCTTCCGCTTTATTTGGATCAGCATCGGGAGGATTACGCACTTCCCCGTTTCATTGCCCGCATTCGCTCCGGCAATGAAGAATCCTATAAATTCCTTTTCGACGCAGCGGAACGCCTCAATTTTTACACCGAATACGGAATCGTGGACGATATCTTCGAAGGTTCCGCCCTGCGGGAAGTCGATATCGATGGCACTAAAATTCGCCAACGTATCACGGTCCACGAGATTTTTGAATCCACGCAATTGAAAACATTGTTGGAGCAATTGGCCCAATTAGGTATCGATTTAAATACCTTTGAAGCAACCAGTCACCCCCGCTATCACATCGTGGAAAATATGGGTACGGATAACGAACGCATCATGGAAATGTATTCCGGATTGGAAATGGTTTCCAAAATACGGGAACTGGGTCGCCGTGGTCTCTCCATTCAGCGTTATAAAGGTCTCGGAGAAATGAATGCCAATCAACTTTTCGAAACAACCATGGATCCCTATAAGCGTCGCCTGCTCAAGGTTTCCATTGAGGATGCCGCGCTTGCGGATTCCATATTTTCGATGCTCATGGGAGAAGACGTGGCCACACGGCGTGCGTTTATCGAAGACAATGCCCTCAATGTCACCTATATTGATGCGTAATTTGATCGTAAAATGCTAAATGCAACGAAACAATTTCCCCTGCCATGGATTTCGTAAAAAAATAGGAAATCTATAGCAATGTAGCGGTTCGAATCATTGAAAATTCCTCCCAATGACGTAGTTCCCTTTGTCGCAACGCATTCAATAAATCCAATGGATATGAATCATTTTTTCTATCTTTCCTAATGTTTTGATTTTTATTGTTTTTTAGCAAATTTATCACTATAATGCCCGGAATTTATGTCTACAAATTTATTGGCAATGGTTGCGTTACTTCCCATCGTAGTGGCCCTCGTTTTAATGGTTGGACTGCGTTGGGGAGCCGCAAAGGCGATGTCCCTCGCCTGGTTAACCTGTGCTCTTACGGCAATATTCGTTTGGCATCTTCCTTTACTCTATGTTTCCGCCCTCAGCTTACAGGGAATCATTAGCGCAATTAGTGTGCTCATCATTGTTTTCGGTGCACTACTCATTCTCCATACCCTCCAATACTCCGGGGCCATGGAAACGATCCAATACGGTATGCAAAATATCAGTAAAGATATGCGCATTCAAGCCATTATTATCGGCTATATGTTTTGTGCTTTCATCGAAGGAGCGGCTGGTTTTGGTACTCCCGCGGCTCTGGCAGCGCCACTACTCCTTGCCCTCGGATTCCCACCGCTAGCAGCGGCTGTCCTTTGCCTTAGCCTCAATTCCTTTCCCGTTACCTTTGGTGCCGTAGGCACTCCAATAATGACAGGCTTTGGCGCTTCCCTGCAGTCTCTAATCGAACGGGCAGTCACCGGAGGAATCTTTCCATCGGCTACCCATTGTCTGGAAACCATTGGACATGTGGTGGCCCTTATGCATATCCCCATGATTTTCTTTCTACCGATTTTCATGCTGGGATTCATTACCCGATATTTTGGCCCCAACCGTTCCTGGAAAGACGGTTTTGCGGCTTGGAAATTTTGTATTTTTTCAGCCATAGCCTTCGGCATCCCATTTTTACTCATCGCATGGTTAATGGGACCCGAAATGCCCTCGATGGTTGGAGGACTTATCGGTTTATCCATCATTATGTTCGGAGCGAAACGCGGTTTTTGCGTCCCCAAAGATGTGTGGACCTTTGGAAAAACTTCCCAATGGGAAAAGGATTGGTCGGGAAATATTACCTTCGACGATCAAAGGGAACTTAAACCACAAATGAGCCAATGGATGGCTTGGTTACCCTACGTTCTCATCGGCATTATTTTGGTAACCACCCGCGTTGATTTTTTCCCGCTAAAGACATTGTTTAATCGCTACGGGGTCATTTTCTTTGACGATATTTTTGGCTATAAAGATGTGGATGAAGGCAGTCTCAAACTCCTCTACTTACCGGGAACAATTCCCTTCATGCTCATTTCCATTTTGACGATTTTCATGCACCGCATCCCCCTGAAAAAAGTCGCAAAGGCTTGGACCGAAACGTTTTCCAAAATGAAAACAGCGACGATTTCTCTCTGTGCATCCGTGGCTTTGGTCAAGATATTTCAAGGTTCCGGGAACTTCACCAATCCCGATTTAATCGTCCAACTGGCTGCGGAAGGGGTAGATACGAACATCCTATCCATGCCGCGTGCCATGGCCGAAGCCATAGGAAGTTTTGTTGGTCCGCTCTGGCCCATGATTGCTTCCTACGTCGGAGGATTGGGTTCCCTAATTACCGGTTCCAACACCGTTTCGAATATACTCTTCGGACAATTTCAATGGGATATGGCCGAATTACAAAATATTTCACGCATCATTATTCTCTCTGCCCAAGGTGCCGGTGGGGCCATGGGGAACATGGTTTGCATCCACAACATCGTAGCCGTATGCGCCGTGCTCGGCCTGTCGAACCGGGAAGGAGATATTTTGAAAAGAACTTTTTGGCCATTCCTACTTTACGGCATCTCCGTTGGTTTTATGGCCTACATTCTCATCGCCATTGGTTATGTCACGTTTTAATGGAAGCGGTCTTTTTTCGGATCCCGTTAGGTACAACAAAGCAATGGAAAGAAAGATTATCACCATTTTTCAGAAATCTGGGAAGTATCCTAAAATTGATCGCCACAGTGGGGAAAAGATGGTGCCATTATATGGGGAATAATTTTTCCAGAAAGCTCTGGTATTCGGAGGGAAGATTTTGGAAAAATCCATTTCGGTGTTGACGTCAGCGGGCATAAGGGAATGATTTTGGCTAGCTGCCATGCAAGATTCCCAAGAAAAGGTCATTACAACCAATATTACCGACGTTATGCAACGTTCCTACATCGACTATTCCATGTCGGTGATTGTAAGCCGTGCGCTACCCGATGTCCGCGATGGCCTAAAACCCGTTCAACGGCGTGTTCTCTACGCCATGCTACGGGAAGGATTGATCAGTTCCCGTCCCTTCGATAAATGTGCCGGGGTAGTGGGCGAAGTTTTGAAAAATTACCACCCACACGGTGACGCTTCCGTCTACGAAACACTGGTTCGCCTTGCCCAACATTGGGTCATGCGCTACCCTCTCATTACGCCACAGGGAAATTTTGGTTCCATCGATGGGGATCCTCCAGCCGCTTACCGCTATACCGAGTGTAAATTAGAAAAAATCTCCGAAGAAATGCTACGGGACATGGATGAAGAAACCGTTGATTTCCAACCCAATTACAAAGAAAGCACCGTCGAACCCAATGTCCTTCCCGCTGCTCTACCGAATTTACTGATGAATGGGTCGACAGGGATTGCCGTAGGCATGACAACCAATATTCCTCCCCATAATTTGGGCGAACTGATCGATGCCCTTTGCCGTATGATCGACGATCCATGCGTGACCGTTGACGATCTATGTGACATTATTAAGGGACCTGATTTCCCGACGGGAGGGACGGTAATTGGCCTCGAAAATATACAAAAATATCTCCGCACCGGCCGTGGCATTATTCGGAACCGGGGGATTATCGAGGTAGAATCCTTTGAAAATAACCGGGAACAATTGGTCATTACGACGATCCCCTACAATGTCAATCGGGCGACGATCGTGACGAGGATCGCGGAATTAATTAATGAAAAAATCATCGACGAAGCAAGTGACCTACGGGATGAATCCGATGAAAATACACGCATCGTCATCGAACTTAAACGCAATGAATCTCCGCGGGTCGTAATCAACAAACTCTACAAACTGACACCTTTGGAATCATCCTTTGGAGTCATCCTTTTGGCACTGGATAGGCGGCGTCCCAAACAAATGAATATCAAGGAGATGCTGGAATGCTATCTCAATCACCGCCGGGAAGTCATTTTCCGTCGCACACAATTTCGTCTCAGGCGTGCGGAAACCCGTGCCCACATTTTAGAGGGCTATAAGATTGCGCTCGCCAATCTGGATGATTTCGTAAAAATCATTCGCCAATCGCCTAACCGCGATGCGGCAAAGGTCGCTTTAATGGCCAAATATCCGATTTCCGAGCAACAAACGGATGCTATTCTGGAATTGCGACTCTATCAACTGACCAGCCTGGAACAAAATAAGATCGACGGAGAATACGGCGAATTAATCAAAATGATCGAGGAATATCGCCACATTTTGAATAACGAACAACTTCTTCTCGCCCTCATTCGAAAAGAATTGATAGAACTCAAGGACCTCTATGCTAAACCCCGTCTGACCCAAATTCTACCGGATGAAGACGAATTTCGCATCGAAGATGTCATCGCCAATGAGGGTTGTATCATAACAACGACCGCCAATGGTTTTATCAAACGCACGGAAAATGCCGCCTATCGTTCCCAAAAACGGGGAGGGAAGGGGGTCATTGGTGCCGGTCAACGGGAGGATGATGCGATTACCAATCTCCTCTCCGCCAGTACCCACGACTACATCATGTTCGTTATGACCAATGGACGAATTTACATCGAAAAAGTATACGAAATTCCGGAAGGATCGCGGACATCGAAGGGGCGTTCTTTGGTTAACGTCATTGAAATGCAAGGAGATGAGAAAATCGCTGCCATGATTTGCTTCCCCGAATTCACCCAGGAACGCTATCTCATTATGTGCACCCAACGAGGTGTGACGAAAAAAACCAATCTCAATGATTACGTTAATTACCGTCGCGGAGGGATTATCGGCATTGCCGTCGACGATGATGATCGGGTCATTGAGGCACGGCTCTCCAATGGACAGGACGAACTCGTTCTCATCACCTACCGAGGAATGTCCATCCGCTTCAGTGAACAGGAATTGCGTGACCAAGGCCGTGCAACTCGAGGTGTCCGCGGCATCGCTCTACGGGAAGGTGACTACGTCGTTGCCATGACAATCGTCGATCACGGCGCCACTTTTCTCGTTGCGGCGGAAAATGGTCAGGGGAAGCGCTCCTCCTTCGACAGCTATCGCCTACAGAAGCGTGCGGGATTCGGTATCATTGCCATAAAAATGGCGAAAAACGTAGGCGTTGCAGCCGCGTTAACGGTAAACGATGGCGACGAAATCATGATGGTAACGGAACGGGGTCAGGCGATACGTTCACCCATCAACGGTATCCGTGTCATCGGACGTACGACACAGGGTGTTCGCCTCATCAATCTCGAGAAAAATGACCGTCTTATTGGCGTTGGTCGTATCATCGAAGTGGAAGATTCCTCCGCCTAACGAGGCTTCTTAAATTTACAGCATGGAAATGATGTAAGGGGCCGACGACAGATGGGCACATAATTCCGTCCCCCTATAGCCATTCATCACCAGTTGAATCCCCATGGCAACTAGGAATAGACCCGATAGACGGAAAATTAATTTCAAAGCAACGGATGGAAACCATCGAATGCATTGCGCTGTCACGAAAAGTAGTCCGTAAATCGATAGAACAACAGCCGAAATCGCAGCTACACATAAACCGTAATCCGCAATACTTTCCAAAGCAACCCTGGTAGCAAGGATCTCACCTATGAGTCCAGGTCCAGCAATAATCGGTACGCTCAAAGGTACGATGCTGATATCCCAATGTCCCTTCTTCGCCCCACTGGATTTAGGAGTTTCGTTTTCCGTTGCAATTTCCGGATCCTCCGCCCGCAACATGGAAAAACCAACCACGACAAATAATAACCCACTGCCTATGGAAAATGCCTCCATGGCAATCCCGATGGATTTTAGTAAACAAGGTCCACCCACGATGGTCAAGAGGAGAATGGTCCAGGCGATCCAACATGCCGTTTTGGCCGTATTAAGACGTTCCCGCATCCCTTGACTGGGAACCATACTCAAATACAGTACCATCACAGCCAATGGAGATAGGGTAGAAAAAAATTGTAAAAAATAGCAACAGAAACTGTGGTCGCCCACCACACAACAGCTTCCCAAAGAGGGTAAAATAGAGGCCAAACTCGTACTCATGGGCGTAAGCTAACTGTCATTCTCCAAAAAGTCAAGCCAATCGAAATAATTTCAATTCCAATGGATGCCCATGACACTACACCTTTCCGGGAAACAACTTCCGTGGGCCCGAACTAAAAATTCGCATGCTCCATTTCCCGTTCTTCCCGGACTTCCTTCACCCAACGTAATACCTCCGCAACGGGAACGATGAGTTCCTTGGGAATGTATTCCATTACCCCAGCCGTATCCAATAGGGCGTGCGCTAACGGTACATTGCGCATAATGGGTATGCCTTCCTCCTTGGCCACTTCGATCATTTTCTCCGCCACAATACCAACCCCCTTCGCAATCACTAGCGGTAACGGGAAAATCGCACGCTCGAAATCGTATAATAGGGCAATGGCTATATGTTCCGGATTTGTAACTAAGGCGGACGCTTGTTTTGTCCGTTGGGGGGGATCTTCTTCAATCATTTCCTTATGGATTTGTTTCCGCTTACCCTTGATTTGTCCGTCGCCCTCACTCTCCTTGTATTCCCGTTTGACTTCATCCTTACTCATCATGAGTTGTTTCTTCCAATTATATTTTTGGTAAGCGTAGTCGATGGCAGCCATTACGATGTAGGCAAAAATAACAATCTTTGCAAAATTTTTCATGATCGGACCCAGTATGTCGAATACACCCGCCAGGCCGCAAAAAGGTAGGGAGAGAAGATCTCCAAATACATTCTTTACCAAACTGATTAAAAGTACGCCTAAAAAAATAATCTTTAGCGTCGATTTCAACAGTTCGAACAGATTTTTCATGGAAAAAATCTGCTGAGCCTTGGCCATGGGATTAATTTTATTGATATCGGGTTCAATGGTTTTGGTGGTAAAAAGTAGACCCACCTGGGCAAAACTACCGATCAATCCCATTAAGGCTACAAGGTAAATCGCGGGGAAAATAATCGCACCAACCTTCGCTAGCACGCCCCAAAGGACCTGTCCGGTATAGCCACTCAAATCGCAATGCCCCACAAATATGGTCGGAATGAGAATGAGTTCGGCGAGGTTTTCCACATGCTTCTCCCAACCCATGCCAACGTAGCAAAATATACCGATTAGGGTCAACGTAGAATTCACATCCTGGCTTCTCGCAATATTTCCCTTATTGCGGGCGTCGCGTATACGTTTCGGTGTTGGATCTTCCGTTTTCTCGCTCATCTACCCCATCCCCTCACGTTCGCCGCATCACTTAAAAAAGTGATTGATGAAAAAAGATAACTTACTCTGCGTGAAGAAATAATAATTGAATAATTCACCAAGCAGGGAAAAGTAAAATAATAAAAAGAACATGGA
>JAISMD010000016.1 GCA_031276935.1 Puniceicoccales bacterium | reverse complement strand
TACGTTCAAAGTTGGTCCGATTACAAGGAATCGCAGCTGACTCGCAATGCCCTTGCCCTCAATGTTAATCAACAGCTTTTTCAATAATTTATCTTCATTAACTGTGCGGAGGGATTTTTCTTTTTGGGAAAAGTCCCTCTTTTAATGGGAAATTACTCCTCCGCTATAGCTTCCCCAAGGGAAATCCGTAACCCTAAATGATGAGAATGAATCCCTAGGGTCGGGTAGGAGGAAGAATTTTTCAGAAAATTTTTAAGAATTTTCCATATCGATTTTATCGAAAATGTCACCGAGATTGGTTAATTCCTGGTCACTTTTCAATTTGTCGTAGGCCTTAATTTCCGCTTCCAAGGCACTGGCATCGTAGTTGGCCGCCTTAATGGAAAGGCCGATGCGGCGATCGTTGCGGTCGATTTTGATGACACGGGCCGTAACTTCACTGCCCACATTCAGAATATCTTTGATCTTTTCGACGCGTTCTTCGGCGATTTGACTGATATGAACCATTCCGTCAATGCCATTGGGGAGCTCGACGAAGGCCCCATAGGAGGTAATTTTAATGACCTTTCCGACCACTAAACTGCCAATTTGGAAAAGGGATTCGATGTTTTCCCAGGGATCGTTGGTCAATTGTTTGATGCCGAGGGCGATGCGTTGCTGTGCCGGATCGATGTCAATGACAACGGCGTCGACAATATCCCCCTTTTTGAAAACTTCACTGGGATGATTGATCCGCTTCGTCCAACTGATGTCGGAAACGTGAATCATACCGTCAATGCCCTCCTCTAATTCGAGGAAAGCACCGTAGTTGGTTAGGTTGCGAACGGTGCCGCGAATGTGGGCGCCGACGGGATAGTTGTGCTTCACCATTTCCCAGGGATTTTCCTGTAACTGCTTAATGCCGAGGGCGATTTTTTGGTTGGCTTTTTCGATCCCAATGACAACGGCTTCCACCTCGTCGCCTATTTTTAGGATTTCATTGGCCTTGGTGATGCGTTTGGTCCAGGACATTTCTGCAACGTGTATCAGCCCTTCCACACCAACCTCGAGTTCAACGAAGGCTCCGTAGGGCACGAGATTTACCACCTTCCCCTTGATTTTACTGCCAATGGGATAGCGGTACTCGATGTTGTCCCAGGGATTATTTTTGGTTTGTTTCATGCCCAAGGCAACCCGTTCCTTCTCCGGATCAATTTCTAGAACCATTACCTCGATTTCTTCACCGATGCGGACCAGTTCGCTCGGATGGGAAATGCGCCCCCAGGACATATCCGTAATGTGTAATAACCCGTCGAGACCATCGAGGTCGACAAAGACACCGTAGTCCGTAATGTTTTTGACAACTCCGTGACATATGTTGCCCACCTGGATGTTGGCCATGGCTTTTTGCCGCTTCTCCTTTCGCTCTTCTTCGATGAGCTCGCGGCGGGAAATAACAATGTTTTTGCGATCGAGGTTAATTTTGACGATCTTAAAATCATAGGTTTGCCCGATGTATTGGTCGAGATTTTTAGGGGCTTGAAGGTCAATTTGTGAACCGGGTAGAAAGGCGTCAACACCAATGTTAACGATCAAACCACCCTTTGTTTTCTCCTTCACCTTGCCGTGAACAATGGAACCTTCGGGACACGTTTCAATGATGTGGGCCCAATTTTTCTTTTGTTCCGCTTTGTCGAAGGATACAATGGGATTGCCTTCCCTGTCTTCGAGTTTTTCTAAAAAAACATCGATGGTTTGTCCCACCGAAAATTCGTTGATGTCGTTGAATTCGATGGTTGGAATCTTGCCTTCCGTTTTCGTACCAATGTCGACGACCACCGTGTTATCGTTGATTTCGGTAATGATTGCCGAAATAACGACGCCGGGAAGCAGTTCCCTTACGGGTTTCGCTTCCAGTAATTTTTCCATTATATTTGTCATGTCGCTGCTCCCAATGGGAGGTTAAGGGTTATAAAATCGCAGATTCACCGTGAATCTACCCTGGAGAGAGAATTTTAAAAAATGGGATTAGGCAAGCTTTAAAATATCTTTTAATAAAAATATCCCCTTGATTTCTAAAAAATATGCGGCTACAAAGCGTTTATTAATATCAACCCATATTGTTCGGATATCATTCCCCTATTACCTATTTTTGTTCAAATGGTATTGGGAATTTTATGGGCAAAATTTTTGAATCCGTGGGCTATGGGGATCGGTTATTGTCTCCTGCTTTTAGTGGGAATCGCGGTCCACCGATTGGGGAAAGTACCCTGGAGGAAAATTTTCAGCATTTGGGTTTTCATGGTTGCGGTTAGCCTTCTGACTTTTTATCGCATGGAACGGCCCATTGTGTGTTCCCGGACACAGATTTGGAAGTTGTCCTACGATCTCCGCATGGTAAAAATTAGCCGAAAACCAAGTCGGGGGAAAATTTACGGCTACGGTAAAATCGAGCGTGTCCATGGCGAAAAATACAAATTTTTGGAAGGTCATAGCGTTTATTTCTACCTCAATGGGGAGAGAGATTATATTCCTTCCCAGGTCCTACGCATGGAATCGGGGATCCGTATCCTAAAACCCCATCCTTCGGAAACATTCTTTTCCTATTTGGTACAAAAGAATATTTTTCTCTATGCCTATCGCGGTGAAGTACGGGAAGTGCTCAAGGAGGCGACCCCTTTCCATAGATTCTTTGGGATGATCCGCCATGAACTCTATGGGCGCATTGCTTCCTACGTACAGAAACATGGGAAACAACCTTCCGACGGAATTCTCTACGGTCTCCTGTTGAGCGAGAAAAAAGAATTGTCCCGGCAACAAAAGGATAATTTCCACAATAGTGGAGCAGCCCATCTGTTGGCCGTCAGTGGTTTACACATCGGAATCATTGGTTTTGCGCTGGATTTTCTACTCCATTGTCTTTTCCTGGGGAAAATTTGGAGGCGGTTCCCCATTATATTAATTCTGTTATTTTACGTCGCTGCCATAGGGTTCCCACCATCTGCGCTCAGGGCTTGGTTAATGATTCTTTGCCATTGGTCGGCACAATTTTTCCATCGCCGTCCATCGTCCGTGGCTTCGTTCCTCAACGCGGCTATTCTTTCCCTGCTCTGCGATCCCATGTTGCTCTTCGATATCGGTTTCCAATTATCCTACGCCGTAGTCGCTTTGTTGCTGCTTTTGGCGTCGCCCTTACGGGATGGATTGCTGTGGGTTTTTAAGTATTTAGGTTCGAAAAATCCTAGGAAAATCTACTTTTTTCGTAAAACGGCGGATCTAGTTTCCCTATCCATAGCGGCGACGTTGGCCAGTGCACCGTTGACCTTCGAGTATTTTAATATGTTCAGCTTACTGGGAATTTTGCTCAATCCCGTCCTGATTCAAATGGCTTTACCTACCGTCGTTTGTGGATTTTTATTTTTATTTATGGGATTATTTTCTCTGGAAAATTGGTTGAGCGACGTTTTATTTCTAGGGACACGGTGGGGAGCAAATTGCATCGATCGGTTGCTATTCTGGTCGGAACATCATATTCCCTGGTACGTCGAATTTCTGAGTAAACCCAACGGTTCCGGTATGCTGTGTTTTCTATTGATTTTACTTTCAGCGCTATGGATCCATGTTGTCTATGTCCAATTACGGCGAAAGACTCTGCGGGAATGTCGTCCCCATTAGGGGAATTCAACCGCGGGGAATGGAGCTTAAAAAATATGGGGAAGAGAAATAAAAGTTGACCTTTGGTCTTTGGGATAGTTTAATGGGGCATGTCCGAAAATAGAATATATGAGTTTGGGAAAAAGATTGATGGAAATGCGAGCATGAAGGCGCTCCTAGGTGGAAAGGGAGCGAATTTGGCTGAAATGGCCCGCATCGGTTTACCCGTACCACCGGGTTTTACCATTACGACGGAGGTCTGTGCCGAATTTAAAGCCAATGGGGAACGTCTTCCTTCCTACGTTTTTGATCAGGTCAAGAAGGCCATCGGGAATGTGGAGGAACAGCAGGGGAAAAGATTTGGTGATCTGGAAAATCCCCTCCTATTCTCCGTACGATCCGGAGCACGGGAATCCATGCCAGGTATGATGGATACGATTTTAAACCTCGGACTAAATGACCAAAGTGTCCAGGGTTTCGCAAAGAAAACTAATCAACCCCGCTTCGCCTACGATTGCTACCGTCGTTTCATCCAGATGTACGGTGACGTTGTGATGGGGATTCAGGCACGCAACGATCAGGAAAAAGAACCCTTCGATGCCATATTGGGGGCGTTGAAAGAGGAGGTGGGTGTCGTCGATGATGTCGATCTAACGGCGGAACAATTACAGGAACTCATCGGACGCTACAAAAATTTGATTAAAAAATATGGGGGAGAGGAATTTCCTCAGAATGTTTATGCCCAATTGGAGGGTGCCATCGGTGCCGTCTTTAAATCCTGGAATAATGAGCGGGCTGTAATTTATCGGCAAAAATACAATATTCCATCGGAATGGGGAACGGCG
>JAISMD010000078.1 GCA_031276935.1 Puniceicoccales bacterium | reverse complement strand
GGTGCATCCCTTTTACATTTTCCTTCGCTGAAATTACTTTGTACTGGGAACCTGCTTCGGCATTATTTTTCCGCGAAATAGATGCCCCTTCTCCGCGACCACTAAAAAAAATACAACCAGTAACAAAAAATATTTCAAAAAACTTTCTCATTTTTTTCCCTGTTAGGGGGAGAATAAAAATTTTTTCCTTGTCTACAATATTAATATTTTTTTTCATAGAATATGTGATGAAAATAATTTCAGAATAAAAAAATGGAAAAATTCCAATGAATTCGTTAAAAGATTACAAAAAAAATAAATTTTTTATATTCTTGAAAGAGAAAAATTTTAAGGTAAATTAAAAACAAAGCTATGGCTTTTTCCGTTCAGTCTCGACAGAAATTTTGTGTCAAAAATCACCTCGGATTACACGCGACACCGGCAGCACTGATCGTGAAAATCCTTAATAAATATCCGAAAATTGAGGTCTGGGTCCGCAATGTTAATGAGCAGGTTAATGGCAAAAGTATCATGGGTTTGATGATGCTCGAAGCCCGTCGCAATACGGAACTGCTTTTTATTTTTGAGGGCGATTCGGTTGCGAACCAAAAGGCCCTAATCGACGAATTGAAGAATCTTTTTGAAAAAAAATTCTTTGAAGACTAATTTTTTTCGACTGCAAATGGAAAAATTTTTGAGATGCGTGACTTTTGTATGGAGCGCAGGAGCGCGTGGGGATAAATTTTCTTGTGCAATGGCTTTAGGAAGATAATTAGTGGCCATGTTTGTCGATGAAGCAAAAGTCATCCTAAGAGCGGGCGATGGGGGCAATGGATGTTTGAGTTTTTTGCGTGAAAAATATCGACCAAACGGCGGGCCTAATGGGGGCGATGGAGGTAACGGGGGAGACGTTATTTTGCTCTGCGACCGCAATGTTGCAGACCTTACCCACTATAAATTTGTTCCCCATGCCAGCGCGAAAAACGGGGAACATGGCCGTGGATCGAGGTGTCACGGGGCCAACGGTTCCCATTGTTTTCTGAAAATCCCCGAGGGAACGGTGGTTATCAACGACGATAGTGGGGCCATGTCGGTCGAGTTGTTGAATGATGGGGAGAAAATTGTCCTGCTAAAAGGCGGTATGGGGGGCAAGGGAAACGCGAATTTTAAAAGTTCTGTCAATCAGGCGCCGCGTAAAATTACACTTGGCATGCCCGGTGAGTCAGGGAATTTTACTTTTATTTTAAAAACGATTGCCGATATCGGTCTTGTGGGTTTTCCCAATGCCGGTAAATCGTCGCTGTTGAATGTTTTGGCGCGCACGCAACAAAGAACAGAACCCTATCCTTTTACAACCTTGAATCCAAAAGTGGCCGTTATGCATAATCCGGAGACCTATCAACGATTGACCATTGCCGATATTCCCGGCATAATTGCGGGTGCCCACGAAAATCGAGGGCTCGGTATTCGATTTTTAAAACACATCGAACGTTGTAAAATTTTACTTTTTTTGATTGATATTGCCGCCGTGGACGGACGTAATCCCGTCGACGATTACGAGACATTGCTTCGGGAATTGGGGCATTACGACAATATGCTTTTGGAAAAGAAGCGCCTCATTGTGGCGAATAAGATGGATTTGCCCTCGGCCCGGGAACATTGGGAAATATTTAAAAAGATGGTCGGTGGAGAAATTTTACAAATTTCCTGTGCCAACGGTGCGGGTATGGAAACGTTGGAAAAAAAATTATATACTTTTGTGCAGCCTTAGATTGAAAAATCTTTTTTCCCCATTAAACTGGGAAATTGTGAACAAAGCGGTGTTAGTGATTTGCGACGGTTGGGGCATCAACAAAGCCCCGGAAATAATGCCTTGGGATGCGATTCAAAATGCAAAAACACCATTTTTTGACAAAATATTAGCGACCTGTTTGCGTACTGAAATTAAAACCTGTGGCCGTGATGTGGGTTTACCGCATGGCGTTATGGGAAACAGTGAAGTTGGCCATCAGAACATCGGTGCTGGGAGAATCGTAGATCAGGAAATTGTCCGCATTGACAAAGCTTTTGAGGAGGGAACGGCGGAAAATAATCCCGTTATCCTCGAAGCGATAAAACGGGCGAAAAGTAATCATAAAAAGTTGCATTTACTGGGTTTATGCTCCGATGGGGGTGTCCATTCGGTTCTACGGCATTTGCATGGATTGCTAAAAATTTGCAAAAAAAATGAATTGTCGTCGGTGTACATCCACTTCCTCGGTGACGGTCGCGATACTCCTCCCAAAAGTGGACCGGCGTATTTGGAGGAAATTGAAAGTTTTTGCAAGGAAATAGGTCTAGGGAAAATCGCTACGTTGATGGGACGGTTTTGGGCTATGGATCGCGACAATCGCTGGGAACGGGTACGAAAAGCCTACGATTGTTTGACCGGAATGGAAACGGCGCTTCAGGCCAGGAGCGGAGCGGAAGCGATTGCCAATTACTATGCACATCCATTGGATGCGACGCAGCAGGGCGACGAATTTATATTGCCAACGCAGATTGTGGATGGGAATGGGAAATGTCCCGGCCTCATCGAAGACGGCGATTCCCTCATATTATTTAATTTCAGGGGAGATCGTCCCCGGGAAATCACCCGTGCCTTTACCCAGCAAAATTTCGATAAATTTCTTCGGGAAAAAACGGTGGATGTATTTTGGGCGACGCTAACGGATTATGAGCAGGGATTATGCCTCAATGTGATCTTTAAGCGGCCGGATAAAATGAAAAATATTCTTGGCCAATATCTCAGTGACCGGGGTATTCGCCAGTTACGCTGTGCCGAAACCGAAAAATATGCCCATGTGACCTTCTTTTTCAATGACTATCGGGAAGAGCCTTTTCCCGGGGAGGAGCGTATTTTAATTCCCAGTCCCAAGGATATCGAGACCTATGACCAGCGCCCGGAAATGAGTGCCCATGCGGTAAAGGATGGGATCGTCCGGGGTATTTTGTCGGAACAATATGGTCTAATTGTGGCTAATTTTGCCAATACGGATATGGTGGGCCATACGGGTAATTTTAAAGCCGCGATCAAGGCGGTTGAGACGGTGGATCAATGTTTAAGCGAGATTGCAACCGCCGTTGATCGGGTGGGTTCGACCCTACTCATTACCGCTGACCATGGTAATTCGGAGCAGATGTGGGATCCCATAAATAAGGTTCCCCATACGCAGCATACAACGAATCCGGTTCATCTCATTTTGTACGGCCATGGGAGAGGGGCGCGATCTTTGAAGGATGGCGGGAAATTAGGTGATTTAGCCCCGACACTTCTCCGCATTATGGATTTGAAACAGCCGGAGGAAATGACCGGGATTTCGTTAATTGATGATTAAAATGGAATTTTTTGAATTTTGGCAACATCCGTTGTGTGGCATGATCGTTTTCATGTTTGGAGCTTGTCTGGGGAGTTTTTTCTATGTTTGCATACTGCGCATCCCAAAAGGGATCTCGATTATTTTTCCCCGATCTCGCTGTGATTGCGGCCAAACGATTCCCTTTTATAATAACATTCCCATTTTCAGTTGGTTATTTTTGAGGGGGAAAGCCCGTTGTTGCGGACGTAAACTGGGATTTCATTATTGCTTTGTGGAGATCTTCACCGCTCTTTTGTTCCTGTTCCTATGGCACCGATCGGATCCATGGGAGTTTTGTGTCTACGGTATTTTTCTAGGATTGCTGATTATTGCCTCGGGGATCGATTTTGCCACGATGACCATACCGGATCGCTGTACAATCGGTGGTGCCGTTTTAGGCATTTTAGGAAATGTGTTATTGGCTCATTTTTCCCGGGGAAACTATATTTTTTTTGGCGCCATGGCTTCCCTAAAGGGCATGCTATTAGGGTCGAGTATTTTGCTGTGGATTGCCATTTTTTCCGAATTTTTACTTAAAAAGGAAACCATGGGATTCGGTGACATCAAATTGATGGGCTGCATCGGTGCTTTTCTCGGAATTAAGGGGGCCATTTTTTCGATTTTCGGCGGAACTTGTTTAGGCATCGTTACCATACTTCCTCTCTGGTGGCTTTGCGGTGGCCGTAGAAACAGGATTCAATTAGGTTCTTCCCTTCCCTTTGGTCCGTTCCTGGCACTGGGAGCCGTCACCTATTTGTTGTTTTTTCAAAAAGTCATTGACGAATATTACGGACAAATCGCAATTCTTCTGAGCTAGAATACAAAAAAACAGCAAAAAATATTAAAAACTTTCTTAGAAAATAGATAAAATTTTATTTCTTTCCCCCGAATCGGAATTCTTCGCCTTTCCAAAGACGGCGCAGGTTGGAAACGTGTCCCAGAAAAATAATGGCCATCAGAAAGAAGGCCAGTGCAATAATTTCCTTTTGGTAAGCGAACAGGTAGGCGTTGAGAGGTAAGGACAGGGCAAAGCAAAGGGAAGCGAGGGATACGAAGCGCGTGACCGTGAATACGGAATACCATAGGATTAACCCCAAAAAAACTGCACTTGGCATCAGAACAATTAAACCACCGATGCTGGTTGCTACACCTTTTCCGCCATGAAATTTCAGGAAAATAGAATAATTGTGGCCCAAAATTAATCCCACGAGTAGCGCCGTCCCCACATTATTCGCCAGATGGGGATGGAGACCGAAATATGTTTTTGCCAACAGGACCGGCAGCAGTCCCTTGAGACAGTCCAGAAAAAAAACGACGTACCCCGATGACGTTCCCATGACACGTTTTACATTCGTCGCACCAATAGTTCCGCTCCCCGAATGCAAGATGTCAATGCCCTTTGCCCGAGCAACAATCATACCAAAGGGAATCGATCCTAGGAGATATCCAACTAAAATAATTATTCCGAAAAACATAGTAAACCGCTGAGTAATTGTAGTGGAAAAATTTTTGGAAGGCAAGGGAAATGGAAGATTTTAGTCGGATTTTAAACCCTTAATTTTATCGACGATCGCCGATGTACTTAACCCTTTCCATAGGGGAACAAATTCTATCCGAGTGTTCATTTTTTCCAGAACGGAACGTTCTTCGCCATTCAATGTTTCCCTGCTGTAGTCCGATGATTTGACGTAGACGTCGGGGTGAAAAATTTCCAATTCCTTCGCCAAATGTTGGCCACGGAAAATAAAAATTCCAGTGACGCATTCCAATGCCGCCAGTAGGTAAGCCCGTTCCCATTCGCCGATGATGGGTCGGGATTCCCCCTTTAAACGGCGGATACTTTCGTCTCCGTTGAGCGCGACCCACAGTTCACCGAATTGGGCCGCCCGTTGCAGAGAAAAAATGTGCCCCCCATGAAGGAGATCGAAACAACCGTTGGTGAGTACGATCGTTCTATCATGCCGCTGCCGTCGTAATGTCGCTGCTTCTTGCAGGGAAAATAGTTTTTTATTGGTTAACATAGTCGGCGTTGGAGACGGAAGCCGTGCGTAGCGAACGGGAAAGCGTACATTTTATGCGGTCAAGAATGCCGTTGATGAATGCTTTGGACGCCTCTCCGGAAAATATTTTCCCCAGTTCAATGGCTTCGTTGATGGCTACAATGGGGGGGATATCGTTGCGATACAGTAACTCGCAAGCCCCAAGACGAATAATACAGAGATCAACCAGTGCAATACGTGAAAGATTCCAATTTGTCGCAAAGCGTTCGATGAGCGCATCCACCTCAACTAAATTTTTTTGTAAAAGCGCAACGATTTCCTTCGCGAAGGTAAAATGCAACGGATCCTTGTCCAGTAACGCGCAAAGAGCGGAAAAATTCTCGGGACCTGCAACCATACCCCTCGCTTCACACATGTAAATCCACTGTACCGCTAGGATCCGATTCGCACGGCGCAATGACTTTTCCCCTTTATTTTTACTCGTTTCCATACTCAAAGAACAAAATTTACACCTAGGTGCCCCGATCGGCCTGGGGTTTATTTTTGATGACTTCGTCGACGATTCCGTAGGCTTTGGCTTCGCTCGCCGACATGAAAAAATCGCGGTCCGAATCCCGTTCGATTTTTTCTATTGCCTGTCCCGTACATTCCGCAAGTACATTTGTTAGTGTCTTTTTCCAACGCAAAAGTTCCTTCGCGGCTATGGATATGTCCGAAGTTTGGCCCGTCGCCTGCCCGGAAGGCTGGTGAATCATAACCCGACTATTGGGTAGAGCATAGCGCTTGCCCTTACTTCCCGTTGCAAGTAGTACGGTCGCCATACTGACGGCCTGACCAATGCAGTAAGTCACCACGTCACAACTCATGAATTTCATCGTGTCATAGATCGCCATTCCTGCTGTAATACTTCCGCCGGGTGAGTTGACGTACATGTGAATATCCTTTTTGGGATCCTCCATCTGCAGGAAAAGCAACTGTGCAACGATGGCATTGGCTACGAAATCATCGATGGGCGTTCCGAGAAAAATAATGCGATCCTTGAGTAATCTGCTGTAAATATCCCAGGAACGTTCCTGCCGGCCATCCCTTTCGTAGACGTAGGGAAGCGGCATGTAGGTTTGACTAGTAATTTTCGGTTCCATATCTATTCCACTTTTATACGAGCGATTTCCTCTTCATTTTCAAGAAATGTCTGGTCTTTTTCTCCGTCGATGAAATTTTCTTCCGCCCCGTGGGAGGTTTTCTTTAAATTGGACGACAGAACGAAATCCAATGTCTTGCCAAAGAGCGCCCGTCGCTGTAGATCCTGAGCGCGCTCCCGATTTTCCTTAAGAATTGCGATCAGTTGATCCGGAGCTATGCGTAACATGGATGCTTCCTGCATAATCATCTGGCTGAGATCCTGTTCGGAACAGGAAATTTGTTCCTTTTCGGCGATTTTTTCGAGGACAAAATTCACCCTAGCGCGATCCTGGGCGAGTTCCCGTGTGTCTTCCAACAATTTATCGCTGTAATTTTGAATCACTTCCGCCGCTACCCCTTCCCGCACCTGCCGTTCGACAAAATTGCGTATGACATACATTTGTTCGTATTCGATGGCCGTCTCCGGAATGTCAAAAGTGGCGCTTTTAATCATCTTTTGGACGACGCTTTCCCGCTGTTCAAAACGTAATTTCTGTAATTTGCGATTGCGTAGATCGATGGTGAGCCGCTCCTTCAATTCATCCCTGTCCTTAACTTTTAGTTTTTCGAACAGCGTGGCGTCCAATTGGGGGAGAATTTTTTCCCGAATTTCAAAGATCTTCACATGGTAGATTACCTTTTTCCCCCGCAATTCCGGCAGTTCAAAATCGTTGGCGAATTCCATGCGAATGGCTCTTTCTCCATCGACTTCCATGGCGATAATCCCTTGGATAATAGCGGGTATTCCGGGGGCATCCCTGCTCCCTGCTTCTTCCCAGGTATTTTTCTGCTCCGCCCAAATTGGGGCCTTGGGAATGAGATCAATGATCTTTGTCCCGTCCTCCAATGTGCCCGTGTACTGTAGGCGTACGAAATCACCGGCTTGAATCGGTCGTTTGACTTCCCTGTAATCCGCATGGTGATTGCGAATTTGTTCAATGGCTCCGCTGATATCTTCGTCGCTAACGGTGATTTCCGGTTCGTCGATTGTGAGATTTTTGTAGTCCAAAAGCTCAAAGGTGGGTTTAAGATCGACGATGAATTTTAATTCCCGCCCCCCATCGGAGGTGCGTTTGACGTCGAATTTCACCATAGAAAATACATTCCAATTCTGTTCC
>JAISMD010000034.1 GCA_031276935.1 Puniceicoccales bacterium | reverse complement strand
GTTCTCTGAAATGATTGGCGATTTTGATTTGGTACTGAGTGGCATGGAGGAAGTCTTTATTTTTCGCCTCGGCCATAATTTTCGTCGCCACATCGTCGTAGGCGAACATCGTCAGGTCTTCCATCACCGCAATCGCCTGGTCTGCGGCTTCCCGACGACCTTCCTTGTAGGCCCGTTGGATATGTTTCCATGCGCGCTGTAAATTTTCTTCCGGGTCCGCAAATGCCATCTTGAAAATAAGCCCCATTGCGTGAAATACAGGTTTCGTCCATTCTTCCCTGTAGATAAAATTCTCCGTATCGTTGTAGGGATTAATATCGGGATTGTTGTGGTAAGGTAGGAATTCCGCATCGTATACGGTCCTCAAAATGGGTGCGCGGCAAAGGGGAGTTTGGGCAGGCCCACCGGGAACCCCTACCTTGAACGCCAGTAATTTTTGTCCAGGGAGGGATAGGACGTATTCCAAGAATTCCAGGGCCAACGCCCTATGCTTTGCCCCACGGTACAAAGAAATGGGATCGGGCGAAGGGGAACATCCCGATTGGGGAATGACAAAGTTGAACCGAGGTTCTGCTCCACGACTTTCGATATTTGCTTTCTCCGAACGGCCGTAAAAATCCGTCGCAATGCCTACGGGACAATTCCCATCGGCGACATCGAGGACCGTTTGGGCGGAAGAATCGGTCATATAGCGTCCGTTGGCGACAATCTTTTGAATCAGTTTTAAACCTTCCAACCAGCCCTCCCGAATCGCTACGAACTCCCGATGTTTTCCATCGGAATTTTTCCCGATTCCATCGCCCTGACTGCGATTAAAGATAATTTGCATCTGCTGTTGAATGAGCATTTCGTATGCCTTAAGAGTGGAACTACTCTTCGTTGGGTCTACGATGGCAATACCTTTTATATAGCGGGGATCGGCGAGATCCATCCAAGTTTTAGGTGGATGTTCCACACCCAATGCGCCGATGGCGTCCCGGTTGTAGATGATGCCAAAATTGGATAGACTTCCCCCAATCCAATGGCCATTGGCCTCCCATAGGCGTTCACCGGCGAAAAACTCCGGAATTTTATCATCGGTGAATAGCTCCGGATGCATCGCAATGAATCCACTGGGCACGGTGTATCCCTTCGCACACTCCATTTTGTGGTCAAAAACCCCACCGCCAAAAAGTAAATCCACTCCACAACCCACGTCGGATTCCAAAAAAGCACGCTTCACTTCCCATTCTTTGGAAGTTGCATTCTGTTCCGTTACGTTTTCCAGGCGGGAAAAAATCGTACGAACTTCCTGGGTCCATGGTTTTTTTAAAGTATTTTCCCAGTAAACCCGAAAGTTGCTCGCGAAGAGAGAATCGACATAGCGCGCAACATCCCGACCTCCTCCCGGGTGTCGCCAATCCACGGTGACCGTTTTCCCCGTTTTCCCTCGATACCATTCGATAAAACCGCGACCGTACTCGCTGCGTAACGTCTCATTGTGTGCGGTAATGATCACCACCACGTCGTCCCCACTCAACGGTGCCAGCCTGACTTCCTGACGCCGGAATATGAAAGGAACCGCTACCACAGAAATAACCGCTATGAGAATGAGGATTTTTTTGAACATGCTACTCGCTTAAAATAACCACATCCTCCGGTAATGCCCAGGCGTAGATGCCGTAGCGTGCGGTCTGACTGAGATGGCAGGGGTTGAGTTCGGAAATACGGAGTTGCACATCATTTTTCTCGAAGAGGTAGTGGGCTACTTCTCCGAAATAGGTCGAACTTCCGATCATGCCCTCCACACAATTTTCCTCCACCGGTAGACTCTCCAATCGAATACTCTCCGGACGTATGGAAACCTTTACGCTACTACCTTCCCGTATCCGGGTATCACGGCTATCAATCATCCCACGAAAATTCCCGATCTTCGTCCGCACAAAGGCTTCGTCGACCCCCTTCCGAATGACGACGCCGTCCATAATATTGGTTTCGCCGATAAAGTGTGCCACAAAACAACTGTTAGGTCGCTTATACAATTCCAGTGGCGATCCGATTTGCCGGATATTTCCGTGATCCAGGATAGCGATTCGATCCGCAATGGATAGGGCTTCCTTTTGGTCATGGGTGACGTAAATGGAGGTCAGGTTATACTGTTTACAGATACGGCGAATTTCGATACGCATTTCATTTCTCAATTGGGCATCCAAGTTAGAGAGGGGTTCGTCCAGCAGGAGGCAGCGGGGGCGAACAACCAATGCTCTGGCTAAGGCGACCCGTTGTTGTTGACCTCCGGACAGTTCATTGGGGCGACGGGAGGCGTAGGACAACATTTGTACACTTTCCAGGGCTTCACCGACAATGTGAACAATCTCTGCTTTTTTTATTTTTTTCTGTTGCAGACCGAAAGCCACATTTTGTTCCACGGTCATATGGGGCCAGAGTGCGTAACTTTGGAAGACCATACCCGTTTTTCGTTTATGGGGAGGGAGTTTCGTTACATCCTTTTCCCCGAAGAAAATTTTTCCCGAGTCGACGGGATAGAAACCGACGATGGTACGGAGCAGCGTTGTTTTCCCGCAACCGCTCGGTCCGAGCAAGAAAAACAATTCTCCTCCATGGATTTTGAGGTCGATATTATTGAGGACGACATTTTCTTGGAATTTTTTCACCAAATTACTAATAGTGATTTCGATCATTCGGCTAGCTAAGGTTTGGGGTAAAAACATGGGCTGTCAAAATTTTTTTCCACAATGGGACAAATTTTGTTTTTATTTTCGATTCCGTTTTTGCGTAAAAATTTTTGTAATATTTCCTTGACATTGGATGTTTTTTGGCGAGAATGTTTTCGGATTTTTGGAATGTATGAAGCGGAATGCGAAAGAGCAAAGCATTTACATTAATTGAAGTTATCTTCGTCATTGCGATTATCGCGATTTTATCGGCAATTCTGCTACCAGGAATAAGTAAACTAAAGCAATGTGCACAAAAACTACGGGATGTGTCCCATCTCAGGAAAATCGCCGAAGCCTGGCGGGAATGTACGGTCAACCGAGGTTGGATAATTAATGGTGTAGTTAGTGGAGATTCAGGGAAACGTTGGGTTATAGTTTTTGCTGAACAATTAGCTGGACGAGGGAGGAAAGACATATCCAACGTAGTTTTAAATAGCGCCAGTATTTATATTTCTCCTGGGGATAAATACGCTTCGAAAATTAGGAAAGAATATCTTTGCTATATCAACAACGCCAATAAAATCATTACTAATTCGGATAATTGTTATACTCGCATCACTAATTTTATGATTTCCAATGAGATGCTGATTAGTTATTGCTTGGTTATGAATTTGCCTCCCAATATTCCCTTGGATACGACGCCATTAGGCTTCACCCGTGGTCTGCGGGAAGACGGGAAGTGGGACGAAAAAGGTGGACTCTACGGTTCCAGTGGCGGCTATGTGGTTTACTGCGATGGGCATGTAGTTTGGTTTGACGGATCAAAGCCGGCAAAGTTTTTGAAGTGGGACAAATCGGGTTACACAAGCAACATTCGGGAAGCTGTACCCAATACTACTTTTATTGCGTGCTGTAATGGAAATGGCAATACATCATACACAAGCGACGGATCCGTGGTCATACTTTTCCACGCTGGCACCGGCGGAGCGTAGAAATTTTTAATTTTTTTTAATCAGAAATTAATGATTTTCGGAATTAATAATTTCCAATTAT
>JAISMD010000008.1 GCA_031276935.1 Puniceicoccales bacterium | reverse complement strand
AATTTCTCCGCACCCCCCTCAAAACCATTCTGGCCATCGATGATAATGTAACCATGCTCATCAGTATGGAAAATCAATGCCGCGCAATGGGATTGTCCTTCTGTGGCATTCACCTCAACTATCCCCCGAAACCCGTTATTTGGATATTTTGTCCTCCCCCCGAGGGAAAGAGAAATACCGCTCCCGCAATACCTCCAACCCATACCCCCCTAACACTTTTTGAAGGAAATATGTTTTTTTAATTGAATGATGCATCGTTTTCCCCTAAACTTAGGGGCCAATTATGCGGGATACTAAATACGATTCAGTTATTATCGGTGCTGGTTTATCGGGGCTTGCCGCAGGTATCCGTTTGGCACAATTCCGCAAAAGTGTTTTGGTTATCGAAAAACACAACATCATCGGCGGCTTGAATAGTTTTTATTCCCGCTTTGGACGAAAAATCGACGTCGGTCTACATGCGATTACCAATTTCGTCAAGAAAGGGATCGCCAAATCCCCTCTCTGTAAACTCCTACGCCAACTCCGAATCCCCTACGACCTCCTCGGCCTCTGCGAACAAAATTTCTCCAAAATCATTCTCAACGAAAAGATTGTCCAATTCAACAATGATTTCTCCCTCCTCGAATCCGAAATCGACCGTCTATTTCCACGTTCGATCGATGTTTTCCGCCAATTAGTGGAGCACATAAAAAATTTCGACGCCTACCACGAAGACTCTCTCCAAAATACATCGACGCGGGCCATGCTTTCCTCCATTCTCCATAATCAGGAACTGGAAGATATGCTCCTTTTGCCTACCTTGTACTACGGCAGCGCCTGTGAAAATGATATTACATGGCAGCAATTTGTTATTCTTTTCCGCTCCATTTTTTTAGAAGGATTTGCCCGTCCCTTCGACGGTATTCGTAAAATCCTTACGCTCTTACTCCAAAAATTCCAGGAACTCGGAGGCGAAAAACGTCTCGCCTGTGAAGTACAGCGGATCGAAACTTGTAACGGTAAAGTCGCCGGTGTGCGGCTCAACGACGGTGAATTCATTGCCTGTAGAAATGTGCTGTCGACAATCGGTTACCCCGAAACGGTCAAACTCTACGACCGGGAACATTTCAATGATACACCGAAAGGACAGCTATCCTTCTGCGAAGCAATTGCCATCTTCGAACAACAACCCAATCAATATGGTTGGAATGACACCATTGTTTTTTTCGAACGAAATAACCATTTTCTCTACAAAAAATCCATCGACGAAATCGGTACCTCCTCCGGAGTCATCTGTCTACCGAACAATTTCAATTACGAAAACGGCCAATCGTTGAAGGAGGGCATGCTGCGTGTTACAGCCCTTGCCAACTACGAAAGGTGGAAAACCCTATCCCATAGCGCCTACGGAACTATGAAGAAATATTGCTTCGATTTACTCATCGAACAGGCCGTCAAAATTTTAGGCAATAAATACTTCGATTTCGAAACCTGGAAAAAGAACCTTTTGGACCGGGATTTCTTTACACCACTAACCATCGAACGCTTTACGGGACGCGTCAACGGTGCAATCTACGGCTCTCCGGAAAAAATCTATAACGGTGTCCTGCCCGTTAAAAACCTCTTTCTCTGTGGAACAGACCAAGGCTTTTTAGGTATCATCGGAGCCATGCTTAGCGGTATATCGATCGTCAATCGCCACCTCCTCTTGGAACAACCGAGCTAAATAAAAAATGTATATCTTCCCTGATTAAGAAAATTTTTTTGAACGTTTCCCCTAAAAGAAACTCTAACTCTATGTAAGTGAAATATTCATATTCATTTTGTGGGGCGTCTGTGGACGCTCTTTCTCTTTTTAGTTCTCCCTAAAGTATTTGACGAAGGCCGGTTCCTTGGTCATTATCTTCTTCCATGGATCGTCCGTGGCAAAGCTTTTCACAGATCGTAGGCCGCAATATTGGTCCCCGTTTAAAATTTCCTCCCATTATTTCCTCCGATGAAAAATTATGCATTGCCTGTTCCGGTGGAGCGGATTCCCTTTGTCTACTGCTCGCGTTGGCCGATCGATTCCCTAAAAATCGACTCGCCGTTCTCCATTATAACCACAACACGAGGGGAAAAGAAACGGATGAAGATGAACATTTTGTCGCTACTATTGCCAGGGCATTGGACCTGGATTTTTTCAGTGGGAAGCGGGAAAGTGGTTCCATTTCCGAAGAGGGTCTAAGGCAAACACGCTACGCATTTTTCTCGCAAACCATGGCAAAAATCAATGGTCGATTACTTTTTCTAGCACACCATGGAGACGATGTTATCGAAACCATGCTCATGCGCCTAGGGCGTGGAAGTGCGGAAATCGCAGCACCGAAATACTGCCAAGCCTTCCAAGACGGTACCTACCGCATACGCCCGTTGCTCGCCATCGCTAAGCAGGAAATCATCGATCTATTTGCACAAAACCAAATCCCTTGGCGTGAAGATCCAAGCAATGAACGGCAAGATTACCTGCGTAACCGAATCCGAAAAATAATACCACTTTTCGACCATATTTTCGAAAAACGTAATTGGAAAGCCGGATTCTTCCTCTCCCACCGCTACCTCGATGAGGACGCAACCTGCCTTAATCAAATGGCGGAAGCGTTGTGTACCTGCCCCCAAAAACTCGATCTGCAAAATGTTTCCCATGACGCCATTATTCGCCGTGCGATTCAAATTTGGCTCCGAGATCTCCCTCTGTCCCGTTCATCCTTTGAACATATCTTCCAAGCTATCACCAAAAATCACCGAACAAAAATTAATATCCGTGGCCAAAATTTTATCACCCTAGACCATAAAATTCTGTACCGCTCCCAACAATCGACAAAAATCTTCAAAATAAAATTCAAAAACTGGCAATGGGGTACGCTTTATCTTCCAACGGGATATAAATTGGTACGCGAAATCGTTCCATTTTCCCAGAAAAATATTCCCCAAAAAGGACTTAATGATTCCACCGTTTACGTCGACGGCAAAATTTGTGCTAATATTTCTCTGCGCAGCTGGCACTATGGGGATCAATACCGGCCCATCAACGCTCCACGTAAATCGCTCAAACGACTTTTTTCCGAAAAAAAAATTCCTCGGGACCAACGAACCTCCCTACCCCTATTGTGCAATGGCGATGATACGATCATTTGGGTTCCCCATTTACCTCCCGCGGATCACGCAAAAGTTCAAAATAATTTCGCCCTCAAAATCACTTTTTCGTCGACATAGATAAAAATTTTTATGCCCTAGGAAGTTCCTAATGCAATGATTCCAAATTCTCCCCAGAAAAATAATTCCCGATGGCGTTCCCTATTTCTTTGGATCACCATTATTCTCACCATGTGCATCCTCTGGGATAGCTACAGTAGAAACACCTCTCTGAAGGAAAATTGGACCATCTCCCAAGTCCTGGAAGCTTCCCAAAATGGGAAAATTCTCGATGGCTTTATCAAATCGGATCCCTCCAAGGGAGATAAATGGCACCTGCTCTACGGAAAAGCAATCGCCGAAAAACCCGTCACTCTCCTCAATGGCCAGACCCAGAATTTTATCCTATTCGAAGCGGCGGGGAAATTGACCAGCAAACGCTTTGATGATCTGATTTCGTCCTCTGGAGTTTGGCGTGAAGTTTCCAATAATAACCTCCTCACCTCCCTTTTTATTAGTATTATTCCGCTTCTAATCATCATTATCCTCATCTACGTGTTCTTCATCCGGCAATTTAAAAATGCCAGTCGCAGTGCCCTTTCCTTTGGGAAAAGTCGAGCAAGACTCGTCTCTAAGGATAAAAACAGAAAAACGTTCGAGGACTTTGCGGGCTACGAAGAAGCCAAGGAGGAAGTGGCCGAGATCATTGATTTTTTAAAAAACCCACAGAAATTCAGGGATATCGGTGCTAAGATTCCAAAGGGTTTCCTCATGATTGGACCACCCGGTACCGGTAAAACACTGCTTGCCCGTGCCATTGCGGGCGAAGCTAATGTGCCCTTTTTCAACATGAGTGGTTCCGATTTTGTCGAAATGTTTGTGGGCCTAGGAGCTGCCCGCGTACGGGATACCTTCGAACAGGCCCGCAAAAATGCTCCCTGCCTTGTTTTCATCGACGAAATCGACGCCGTTGGACGTAACCGCGGTGCCGGAATCGGTGGCGGTAACGACGAGCGAGAACAAACCCTCAATTCCCTTCTCGTCGAAATGGATGGTTTCGAAGAAAATAATGGCGTCATTGTCATCGCCGCTACTAACCGTCCCGATGTCCTCGATAGCGCACTGCTACGCCCGGGACGTTTTGATCGCCAGGTCGTAATCGATATCCCCGATCTTAATGGTCGCCTTGCCATATTGAACGTCCACGGGAAGCGTTTCAAATTAAAATCCAATA
>JAISMD010000093.1 GCA_031276935.1 Puniceicoccales bacterium | reverse complement strand
GGAACATGAAAGTCGACTTGGAATTGAGATCATTGTCGGCAATGTAGAACCATTTATTCCGGTAGAAAATTGCGGTAAAGGCATTCCGGGGCCGTTCCTTACTTTCCGAAAAATGAATGCTAATCCACTTCCCCGAAGCATGTTTGCTCCAATCGAACACTTCCCCTTCTTCATCCCTAGTTTCCGTAACCAATCCTTCTTCGATGTCCTTGGAAGGGACGTCGATGGCATGGGAAAGGTAAAAGAAAACTTCCATAAGGGAACGGGTACGCACCGTTAGATCGACGTTATTTGTGTCGAAGAAATTCGAACTGAAGCGGAATTCCGAACCGTAGGGATCGAGGGCAAGCAGCGATTTTAACCGCTTACTCGCAACATCATTCCCCGTAAATTTGAGGACAAGTTCCCTGCGATCCTTGCTATCCAGGCCAATCAGTAGATAATTTTGGCCATATAGATAGTCGATGAGAGTCACCGCTTCGTCAAAGGTTTCGTAGGCAGGTTTTTCCTGGGGCGTCGGACCGGAAGCCGCACTCGCATTATCGAGGCCATTGATGCGCTCGATGCATAGACCGAAAACTCGCTTCGCTCCCCAGCCCGCTTGCATTAAACCGAGAAGAACGGCAAGAGGTACGGGAGAAACCATTCTCTGGGTGAACTTTTCCCCCTGCAGTGGGGTATAGGTGATGGTCGGATTTTGAAAAATCTCGCTGTAGGCCGTTACACCAAATTCATGTTTCCCCCCGTTTTCAACCAGGCCGAATTTGGATGGACCGGGACCAATACGGGTCGTAAATTTGCGATTCTCACTGACACTACTCACCTCCAAAAAGTAAGGGTTGTCACGATATTTTAACCGCACAATGTTCAGAAGAAGTTGCTCATCGGTCGTTTGAGCGATGGCACCATTGTATTCGTAGTGTGCCTTTTTCACGGAGGAAGGCCCAATGGATGCGCATCCACCCGTAAATAGTAAAACAATCCCACACATCCCCCTATGCCCTAATTTTTTCAAAAAGCTATCCATTATAGTCCGAAGATAAAGAAAAGTGAATCCCCCTGTCAAGGGAAAAGAATACCTAAATATTTATGAATCAAAGGATAGTTGCATGGCAATAAAATTGGCCATGGTTTGGAATTCTTCTTCGATTTCTTCCCGATTATCCTTAATGGCCATTTCATCCAAAATCATCTCGATGAGATGATGGTCGAAGATTTTCCGATTTTCTTTTTCTAGGGCCATTACTTTCCCGTCGATGGATGCGGTTTCGATGGTTGTGGGTACATTTTTTTCCTCTAGAAAAATAATCGTTGCCTCCATTTTTCCCTTAAAAATAAGGGGCGAAATGCCATTGGGAGAGAGCCCGATCAATGCCTCCTTTTCCTCCGGGGAAAGGGGGAAAAGGCGATCGATTTTCTGCCCCTGCCACGCATCGAAAGATCCGCTTTTATCGGCGACGATTTGCTCGAAATCATTCCGGGAAATATTTCCCGTGGCACCCAATAGTCGGTGAATTGCGTTCATTTGTTCGGTAAAATTCGCCTCTTTTTTCTCGACGAGAAAATCGGCAATGACCCGTTCCCTAACGCCGTCGAAGGGAGGGTAAAGGGAAGGGATCATGTCCTTGTAGAGGAGAATATATACGTTTCCGTTCTTTCCATAGACGGGGTCGGAGAAGTAATGCTCCCCATTTAATTTACTTCCCTGGGAGAGCGTTTCCTTGGAGAAATACTGATTCTCGGGAAATTCCCCTAAAACCAGTGCCTCCATGGTTTCCAAATGTAGGGATTTGCCTTCGATGAATTGGCGCAATTCTTGGGAATCGTGGGGAATATTATTTTCGTAGAGTTGGTAAATGAATTGATCGGCGGCTTCCATGGCGAGTTTGGAGATTTGTTCCTCCTCGTAGGCTTCGGTGAGGGCTTTCCGTAGAGCCTCGGACCCTTCTTCCAAATCCTTAAATTGATTCCCATGCTCCCGGTGAAATTGTTGCAATTCCAAGGGCGAGGGCTCGGGGATTTTCCCCCTAAATAATTCCCTGGGAAATTCAACGTAATCTAAAATAATCTGCTCGCCGATGCGGTAGTTATCCCGATGTTCTTCGAAATATTGTTCCAGTTCGCCGGCGGTATATGGGGGAGTTTCGTTGCCCAGGATTAAACCGTCGAATTTAGCCCGCAAAAAAGAATATCGAGTCAATTCCTTTCTCAGAATGGATCGGGCTTGTTCTTCGAGACAGTAGCCCTGGCGGGATAGTGATTCTTCGACAATGGCAATGCGGAAATCATTGCTAATCGTCCGTTCAAAGAGACCGAGATGGGAAGGATTTTCTTCGAATTTCTCTAGAAAACGATTGTATTTATTGCCATCGAATTGCCTGTCTTTCCCAAGAAAAAGGGGATAGCTTTCCAGAAAATGGTCGAGAACATTTTTATTGGGTCGGGGAATGCGGAGATCATCGGCGAGTTTCAAAGCAGCTAAACGGGAAAATAGCATGTAATCTTTGAGCTGGGGAATGGGAATAAAAAGCCGTCGCAATTGGATACTGAGATCGATTTCCTCCAGAATTTTTGCTGTATCCTTTGGGGAGGATAGATTGTGGCCAAAAAATTTTCGCTCCTGCCTGTGGGTGTTGCGACCAATGCCCGGCGAAGATCCTACCGTGAATACAAAACTGATGGTGACAATTAGAAGTAGAATGGAAAATAACCATTTGTGGTGTTTTTGTAGAATTCTTTGTAGAAGGGAAATCATAGCACTGTGCCGCTAATTGATAGCATATTCCCAAAATTTTCAAGGCAATCTTTGGAAAAAGAATAATATTTTCACATCTCCAAAATCGGTCCACCCAATTCCTTCCCAAAGAATTTGGATAAATCCTATTTTATCCCTCCAAAGATGGATTATATTTTTCAATGTTTCTAGGGAAAGTAACGGAAGACGGGATATGTTGTTTGGGGACCTTCGGGCTTGGGCTCGACTTTTTGTATATGGATGTTGAGCGCATATAATTTGGGAATACTCGTTCCCGATTGCTCGCTCTGGGAAGATTTTATTTCCCATTTTTCAAGGATATTGGAATCGGCCATGAATTCCATTGAAAATTCCCTTGCATTGATGGGATTGCGTGGATTTATGGGGTGAAAGCAATTAATGAGTGACGTTGCAATTAAAGCCTCGTTGGGATCCCTTGCGCTGATTCCTTGGTGGATTTTCAATCCTACCAAAATCCCCTGCGTTATGGCCGCCGCTGCAAGGAGAAAAATGGATAGCCCAATGATAATTTCAATGAGTAAATAACCTTTCCGGTTCATGGCCATGAAAACTAATTATTTTTCGTGGCATTACAAGCACTATTTCGGTTATACAATATGCCGTAATCTCTGAGTTGTGCCGCCCTGCTTTTGAGTGTGGAAAATTGGGATTCCGTCATGCGCCACTGCCAATTATTGTGTTCCGTACCGGGGGTGTTGAAACGTCCTTCCGAACCGAGTTGGAGCAGATCCTGTACACAAATAATTCCTAAAAAACAGGGTGATCGGTAGATTTCCGTCAAAAATTTCCAGGATACATCTTGATCACCGATGGCGAAGTAGCGGCGAATTTGATCCTTCGTAGATGGATCCAATTGTCCGTACCATCCGAGAAGGGTATCATTGTCGTGTGTTCCGAGGTAGAGCACGGAAAAGGGTTTGTGGTAATGGGGGAGATAAATGTTTCCTGCGTCGTTGGAGAAGGCAAATTGTAAAACTTTCATACCGGGGAAGTGTAGTTTTTCCATGAGTATGGGTACATTTTCGTCCAATTCTCCCAAATCTTCGGCGATGAAAGGTTTGTCCCCAAGGAAGTAGAATAATTTTTCCCCGGGACCTTTTTCCCAACGCCCATTCCTTGCCGTCCCTGCGCCCTGGGGCACACTCCAGTAGCGTTCGAATCCACGGAAATGATCCAGGCGAAGTACATCGAATAATTCCCCGTTGCGTGCGATGCGTCGTCGCCACCAATCGTAGTTGTTTTTGCCTAGGAATGACCAGTCGTAGAGCGGATTCCCCCATAGTTGACCGTTCTCTGAAAAGTAATCGGGGGGGACTCCGGCGATCCGTGTCGGATTTAAATCCCCATCCAATTGAAAATTCTTCGGTTCACTCCACACGTCGGCACTGTCGAACCCGGGGTAAATGGGAATATCCCCTATGATTTTTACACCCTTTTCCTGGGCATAATGTTTTAATTTTTGCCACTGTTGGTGGGCGAGATACTGTAAAATTTCCTGGCTTTCCACGGCGGAAAGAACGGACGGGGGAAGTTGAGTGCCCCTGATTTTTGCGTATTCCCGATAGGGCTTTGGCCATTGCGACCAAGCCTTGCCCTGAAAATATTGCTTCAATGCTACGAATAGGGCGTAGGGTCTGAGCCAGGGAGTACTGCGGCGGAAATGCTGTAAATTGTCCCGTTCGCTTCGGGGAAAGTTTTGAGAGATTTTCCCCTGAATCCCCTGGAAAAGCGAGTAAATTTCACCGAAGGAAACCCGATCGGGATGGTGATTTAAATTTTCGAAGGAGATATCGATATCCAATTCCCTTAGATTGACAAAGTAGGGATTTAGGGCGAAGGAAGATAGACCCTGGTAAGGCGAGTCACCGTAGCCCGTTGGAGTTAGGGGACAAACCTGCCAAAATTGTATCCCCGCTGCCCCGAGAAAATCAATAAATTGATAGGCGTGTTCATCGAAGCACCCAATCCCTTGTCCACCGGGTAGGCAGGAAATATGCATCATTACCCCAATGGCACGTTCCTTCGTCCATGAATATTCTATTCCCACGAATCCATTATATCCTAGCAGCGATCGGAGGCAAATAAAATTTCTCGCTCGAGAAAAATCCCGTAGCGCTCAAAAACCCTTTGCCGCATCAGACGGAGTAATCTTTTAATATCGCTTACCGTTGCGTTCCCATCGTTATTGACGATAAAATTACCGTGTTGTTCCGCTATTTTAGCTCCTCCAATGGACGTACCCTTTAGACCAACCTGTTCCACGAGTGCACCGGCAAAATGATTGGCGAGATTCTTAAACATACAGCCCCCATTGGGTCCCCGGGGTTGTTTTTCCCTACGCCATTGCATTTTATCCCGAATTTTGCCCAATAAAATTTCCGTGGATTCCTTCTTCAAAAAGGAAAATTGAGCGCTTAAAATGATGCCATCGCGAAATCCACGGCGATAGGAAAAATCGATTTGATCCCGGGGCAGGACTCGAATAACACCGGAGTGGTCAAGAAATTTCAACGAAACCAAATAATCGAAAACGGATTGGTAATGTGCTCCCGCATTCATGTAAATCGCACCACCCAATGATCCCGGGATACCGGCTAGACTTTCACAGCCTCCCCATCCCAAAGTCGCCACCTTGCGAATAAAAGTCGCCATGGGCAGTTCCGATGAGGCCGTCACGCGGCGCTGTTCCGCCGTAAAGATGGATTCCATTTTCTTCAGAGAAATGAAAACACCGGGGAAATCATCGACCAGCAGGTTGGAACCATGACCGATGACCAAAAAAGGAAGATCCAGTGTATGTAATCGTTGCACAATGCTTTGCAATTCTTCCTCC
>JAISMD010000075.1 GCA_031276935.1 Puniceicoccales bacterium | reverse complement strand
CAATCGGTTTTTGTAAAATTCCCTGTCCTTGGGGATAGTTTAAATTTCTTTGCTCCGGACGGCCCCGTGTTTTTTGTCATATGGACCACGACACCCTGGACTCTTCCTGCGAATTTAGCCATTGCGCTCCATCCCAAAGTGGACTATGTTTTACTTCGGGTGGGCGATGAATATTTCGTTCTTGCCCGGGATTTGGTCCATGATTTTGATGCACAATGCCAATTGGAGCGCTTCGAAATTGTGCGACATTTTCTCGGCAGTGATTTGGAAAATTTGGTGGCGCAACATCCCTTTATTGATCGGGGAAGTCCCATTGTTTTAGCGGATTATGTTACGACGGATACGGGGACCGGTTGTGTGCACACGGCACCGGGGCATGGTTTGGAGGATTACACCACCGGTTTGCGGTACCAACTACCGGCCTATTGTCCCGTTGACGGCAATGGTTGCTATATCAACGACGGAATGGTACCGAAGAATTTGGTTGGGGTTAGTGTACAGGATAGGGATGGGTATTGTGAAGCCAATGAAATCATTCTCAAAATTTTAAGGGAAAAGCATGTTCTCATTGCCTCCCATTCGTGCGTACACCAGTATCCCCATTGTTGGCGATCGAAGACCCCCGTTATTTTCCGAGCTTTGGATCAGTGGTTCATTGCCTTGGATGAGAATGGGATGCGTGAAAAGGCGCAGCGTGCCATAGGTGCGGTACGGTGGATACCGGAATACGGAGAAAATCGCATCCGCGGTTCCCTAACGGCTCGTCCCGATTGGTGTATTAGTCGCCAACGTTCCTGGGGAGTACCTTTGCCCGTATTTTTCGATGGGGAAGGTAATGCCCTACTCGATGCGAATTTGGTACGCGCAATCGCGAAAAAAATAGCCACCAACGGTTCCAATTTTTGGTTTGATCGTTCCACGGAAGAGATTTTGGAGGGGATTGATTTACCGGAAAATTTCAGGGGAAAGAAATTGGAAAAGGGAACCGATACACTGGATGTTTGGATTGATTCCGGGGTTAGTCACTATGCGGTATTGGGAAAAAATGGAGATTTAAATTTTCCTGCGGATTTATATTTGGAGGGCAGTGATCAGCATCGCGGATGGTTTCAATCCTCCCTACTAACCAGCGTAGTGGTCAACGATGGAAAAGCGCCCTACAAAACCGTTTTAACCCATGGATTTGTAGTTGGGGAGGACAAGAAGAAGATTTCGAAGAGCGACGGAAAACCGCAAACGGCGGATAGTTACATCAATAAATTTGGAGCGGACGTGATTCGTTTATGGATTGCATCGGAGGATTTCAAGGTAGACATTCCGCTTTCGGAGGATATTTTGACCCACGTAGCGGGGACCTATCGCACCATTCGCAACACGCTCCGTTTCCAATTGGGAAATTTATACGATTTTGATGGGACCCGGGATGCCATTGGACAGGGCGAGATGACTCCCATTGATCGTTGGATTTTGCAGAAACTGAAGCAACTTATTTTAGCATGCAGTGAAGCCTACGAGGCCTACGATTTTCACCGAGTCTATCAACTTTTGAATTATTTTTGTTCCGTGGAACTGTCGGCGACCTACCACGACATTCTCAAGGATCGGCTTTACACCTACGGTTTCGATTGGAAGGAACGCCGTTCTTCCCAGACGGCAATGGCGATGATTTTCAATGTACTCGTCCGTTTACTGGCTCCCATTCTAACGTTTACGGCCGATGAAGCCATGGCCTATTTTTTAGGTAACAGGGCCGACGGTGGTGATTTTTCCATCCATCTTATGGATTGGCCTACGGTTTCCGCCATTGGGGATTTCACCGAATTTACGGAGATCGATCGCATCGTACAATTTCGGGAAAAGATCCACGAGAAATTGGAAATTTTACGCCAAAATAAAATCATTGGTCAATCCTTGGATGCCCGGGTCAACATTTACGGTTCCGGGGAATTCTTTGATATTTTGAGGAAATATGAGCAAACTTTGCCCGAATATTTTATTGTTTCTCAAGTCGAATTGGAAGAAAGGGAAGGGGATATGGTCATTGAAGCGGAACTTTGTCAATGGGAACGTTGCCAGCGGAGTTGGCGTCGCGTGCCGAAACTGGTTGATTACGGAGAATTCCGCAGCATATCGGAGCGTTGTCGTTTAGCATTGGAGGAAAAATTCTTAGGAGTGTAGGCTATGGAAAAGGTTGATCATAGGGGGGATAGTACCCATGTTTTGTTAAGTGCTTTGAAAAATCGTAAAAAGCAGGCCAATATTTCGTCCAATGCGGATGTTCCCTATTTTTCGATGGAGGATGTGCGTTGTGTTCTACGGGAGCGGGAGAATGAGCAGCGCGAACATGAAAATCGTGTAAAAATTCAGAGAAAGCAGAAATTAATTGAGAAAGTTCTCGTTGAGAACAAGAATACGGTTGTTTCCACGGTTGGGGTAGCGGATATTTTAGGGTTTGATCCTCTGCGAAGGGCGGAGTCGCCGAAGGTGGAAAATAACTTGGTGAATGCAAAATACAAAAAATATTATGTCAAACTTTTACAACTCCGGGAGTTATTAGACAATGGGGCGAATGCGATTCCGGAGGGAATTGAGTTTGCCTGGACCATGTTGAGGAACGAGGGAGATGGGAAAAAGGAAATACAGGATGCGATCGATCGAATTGTCAATAATACCTATGGTATTTGTGAAATTACGGGGGAAAAAATTGCGAAGGAACGTCTCGAGGCGGTACCTTTCACCCGGTATTCCGTTGCGGGACAGAGGATTCATGAGCAGCAAATGGCTATAAAAAAGGGGAAACAAACGGGTGCCTTATTTACCGATGAGTCCGAAGATGTTTTTGCCAGGACCTACGATGAACAGGAAGAAGAGTAAAATAATTTTAAAATATATTTTTTTCGGGACTTTACTCATCGATCAGGGGACGAAGTTTTTAGCCGAGACCTATCTTCGTCGGCGTGGTATTAATTTTGGAAAGTGGTTGAGTTTTTCCCTTTCCCACAACACCGGTTGCGCCTGGAGTTTTCTGCAAAATAATGCATTTCTTTTAGCCATTTTAGGGGTATTGATTTTGGGAATTATTTTTTGGAAGCGGCATTTTTTGGACATTTATCGCCGCCCTATTTCCTTTGGTCTGCTGTTGGGGGGAATGGTGGGGAACGTCATCGACCGCCTTTGCCGTGGCTTTGTTATTGATTTCATTGATGTAAATTTACAAATTTACCGTTGGCCCACATTCAATGTTGCCGACGCGGCGCTATGTATCGCCGTAGTAATGTTGGTGTTGAAGGAGTAAATTTGTAAAATTTACAAAAATCCCAGGTCTATAAAAAAAACTTGACAGTAAAAACAAAACGGAATAAATTCATTTCTATGGAGTTCGTGTATATCAGAACTTTTTTCAGGAATTATATTCCCTCGTTAATTTTCCCGGGGCTACTATTTTGCGTCGGTGGATGTAAAAATTTACAAATGTTCCCACCGGACTGCGGACAACGGATTTCCAAAATTGAGAAATGTCGGAAAGGGGAAAAGCGAGTTACGCTACCCAATGAAACATCTGCCAATGAAACAACCGTTAGTGGGGGTGAAAAATTTTTCTCCGACCACGCTTTGGATCTCTACGAAGTCATCGATATTGCCTTCGCACGGAATCCGGTGACCAAGATCGCCTGGCATCAGAAACAAATTGCGGTGGCTCAGAAGCTCAAAAGTGAGAGTACTTTTTATCCCCGGGTAAGTGTCAGTCTCAACGGCGCGCGCGCGGAACAAATGGGGGCTCCTGGAGCCGACGGCCGTCACCTGACCTCTTCCTGTAAAAATACAATTTTCCCGCAGATCGACATTACCTATTCCCTCTTTAAATTTGGGGCGCATCGGGAGGCGTCTTTAGCTGCTTTAAGCGCGCTACGTGCGGCTGATTTCCAATTTAATCAGACCTTGCAGGATGTGGCCTATGGGGTTGCGATGGCTTATTTTTTCCTTGATTCTGCGATGGCGACCGTGGAAGCCAATGGGCGTAATTTGGAGGATACAAGGGTAGCTTTGGATGCGGCGAATAATCGTTACCGATCCGGTTTAACCAATAAACAGGACCTGCTCAAAGCACAGGCTGCTCACAGTGCGGCAATTTTCAATTTGGAACATTCCCGTTCTGCGGTGGAAGCCGCGCGGGCACAGCTCGCCAATGCAATGGGAATCCGGATAACGGATCAGCTATGTATTGTTGGGAGTAGGGAAGAGGCGATCCCCGACATGGATAACATGGAGCAGCTCATCGGGGAAGCCCTAGCTCGGCGCCAGGATTTACAGAGCCAGCGAGAAATTCTCCGTTCCACGGAACATGCTTGGAAGAGTAAGGGCTACGACCGCTATCCGGAAGTGCTCGTTGGTCTATCGGCATCGCGGCGAAAGGTGGAAGAGATTCCGGGAATGTACAATCATTTTGAGCTCTATGCGGCTTTAAAATGGGACTTATTCGACGGATTTTTGAAGAAAAGTGAACAGCTTATGGCCCACGAAGAAATGAAAATAGCCCACCAACGGTTACGGACGAAGGCTTTGGATATAGGGAGTCAGGTTTGGGAATATTTCTACGCATTGAAATCGGCGATTCGCAAATTGGATGCGGCGAAGGAAGCGGAGAATTGTGCCCGAGAGGCCTTTAGTTGTACGCAGGAAGCCTATGGGAATGGACTGAGTTCCTTCACCGATTTGCTCATGGCACAGAATGAGCTTTCCACGGCTAGGAACAAGTTGGTTTGTGCGAGGAATGATTTGGCCGTAGGCTGGGTACATTTAGTCTATTCCACGGGGAAAATTTTGGAGCAATAATTTTTGGAAGGGCAAAGCATATGCGGTCGCAAAACGAAGTTAGGTCTATAAAAATTTTTTTTATTTTGCTGTATATTTTCACCGGAGGATGTGAAAAGAAGTCGGTCGAAATGCAGAGTGGACGTCCACCGGTTCCCGTAGTCGTTGCTCCGGTAGTTCGTCGGGACGTACCGGTTTCCATTCGGACCGTTGGTCGTTGTCGGGCCTATAACGAAGTGGATGTGGTTGCACAAATTAGCGGTGAAGTTCTTTCCATTGACTTCGAGGAAGGTGCCTTCGTTCAAAGGGGGCGGTCTCTATTTTCCATCGACGATCGTAAATATGGGGCAAATTTGAAGACGGCGAGAGCGGAATTGGATCGCCATCATGCTCAACTTTCCATCGACCGGATCCAGTTAGAGCGTTCCCAGTCGCTCATGACTAAGGATTATATTTCCAAACAGGAATTTGAGACCTACACCACCCGGGTGGAACAGGATAAGGCCAATGTGGCCGCGGCGGAAGCGGCTGTCATACGGGCGGAAGTGGATCTGGAACACTGTTCCATAAAGGCACCCATGGACGGACTAATCGGTAAACGTTTCGTTGATCGGGGGGCGGTGGTAAAGGACATGCAGCGCCTCGTTACACTGCGACAGATGTCACCGCTGTGGGTTGATTTTTTCCTTTCGGAGAATGATTTCCCTGCGTTACGGCGACAGTTTCAGGCACAAAATAACCGATTAAACTTGGACATAAAACTCATCGCCGATGGAAATACGCAGACAAAGGGTGTGCTGAAATTTTTGGACAATGGTATCGACTACGAGAGTGGGATAATTCTTTTGCGTGGGGAATTTGCCAATGAAGGGCATTGTTTTTGGCCGGGGAATACGGTGGAAGTGGTCGTTGAATTGGAGTTACTACGGGGAGCACTGGTGATTCCATCGGAGAGCGTGAAGGTGGACAACATGGGTAAAGCCTATGTATACCGGGTCCAGGAGGATGCGACTTCGGCGACGCAGTACAAGGCTCAGCAGGTATTTCCGGAAATTGGTTTCCAGGACGAATCGTGGGTCGTAGTTTGTTCGGGAGTGCATGAGGGCGACCGGTTAATTCTACGGGGAAATATGCTTCTCGGAAATGGTTCGGACGTGATTCCCATACCCGAAAATGTAGCGGAAGGTGG
>JAISMD010000086.1 GCA_031276935.1 Puniceicoccales bacterium | reverse complement strand
CGCAGAACCATCACTGAAACGAATTTCCAAACGACTGGGATCTACCTGGGTGCCGAGAAACTCAAAGGTACCATCCGAAAGGGATGTGTTGGCAGTCAGTTGACCGTCGCCGGAACGACTACTCCGACGCAATAGGGCGGAAATCCTGGAAAGCAATTCCTTTAGGCCAAAGGGTTTGGTCAGGAAATCATCTCCACCGGCTTCTAAACTCGCCACTTTAATTTCTTCCCGATTTTCCCCGGAAATGAAAATTGTCGGAATCGAAATGCTATTCTTTTTCAAATCCTCCAGCAGAGATATGCCATTTTTCCCCGGAAGATTGAGGTCCAGTAACATGAGATTCGAAAACGAACGTTGAAGAAATTTTAAAGCGTCATCGGCATTGTAGAACTTTTGTGCTTCCATGCCCGATACCTGGAGTTGCTTCTCAATCAACTCGGATAATTCGCTGTCATCCTCAACAACTAAAATCAGCGGTTTTACTTTTGCTGCCATAATTAGGCAAAGCTATTGCCTTTCCAAAATGCCTGTCAAGGTAAATTTACTCATTTTTTTTAAAAAATTCTTATTTATTTTTTTTTAACGAAAAAGTTCCTGTAAAATAGCCATTTTTCGCCCCAAAAAAATTTTTTTGTATAGAAAAAAGTTGAACAAAAATAGCCAGGATATAGGACTGGCTCAAATTTTTAATTTAAGGTTAGAATTATGTGTCCAAAGAAACGTATCGTTATTTTAGGGGCAACGGGTTCCGTTGGTTCGACGGTTTTGTCCGAAATTGCCCGATACCCCGATTTATTCCAGGTGGTAGGGGTTTCCTGCTATTCTGCCGTGGACCAATTGGAGTCTATTGTTCATCGTTTTTCCCCTCGGGCAATGGCCGTTGTCCATCGCACGGTACCCGTTCCTTTCCATTTTTCCGGTCCTCTGTTCCGCGGCATCGATGGACTAACACGCCTAATCGATGCGGTCGATTTCGATGTATTGGTTGTTGCCCTATCGGGGGTCAATGGTTTGGGAGCAACCTTGAGGGCCATGGAACGGAACAAAGATATCATCCTGGCCAATAAGGAAATTCTGGTCATTGCCGGTGCAATGGTGATGCATTTAGCCCAGCGGAAAGGCGTTCGGGTTTTGCCTTTGGACAGCGAACACAACGCTATTTTTCAGTGTACACACGGTGACCATCGTTTCATAAGGAATCTTTGGCTGACGGCGTCGGGTGGAAAACTTTGGCATGCGGATCGGAAGACGATCGATGCTGCAACCGTGGAAATGGTACTGCAACATCCCAAGTGGTCCATGGGGAAAAAAATTACGGTGGATTCCTCCACCATGGCCAATAAGGGTTTGGAAATTATCGAGGCGATGCATTTTTTTTCCATAGGTCCGGAAAGGATCAAGGTCGTCATTCACCGGGACTGCATTGTCCATTCCCTCGTTGAATTTTGTGACGGTAGTTTCCTAGCCCAACTGTCGCCTCCTTCGATGAAATATGCTACCCGCCATTGTTTATTTTTCCCGGAACGCGGTGATGTGGAAGAACCTTCCCTGGACCTTTACGAACTTGCTGCCCTAAAATTTGAACGGCCCGATGGGGAACGTTTCCCCTGCCTGCGCTTAGCCATGGAGGTTGCCCGGGAAAGGCAGAGTAAACACATCGCCTTCAATGGGGCCAACGAGGTTGCGGTGGAATTATTTCTACAGAAAAAAATTGGGTTTGGAGCGATTCCCGGTCTTGTGGAAAGCGTATTGGGGAAAATTGAATCCAAGGATTATGGAACCCTCGAAGAAGTTTTAGCCGTCGATCAAATGGTACGCACCAAGGCCAAACAATTGGCAAAACGTTTTTATATATAAAAATGTGGTATGTAGTATTTAGAATTGGGAAAGGTTAATTTCTCTCCGCTTCGAATTTAATTTCCTTGAGCTGGGGGAGATCTTTCCTTTGATGCTGGTTTCATTGGAGCGTGAATTTGGAGAATTTAGTGATCGTGGGGAGTGGTTGTGCGGGACTGACGGCGGCGATTTATGGTGCACGGGCTAATTTATCGCCATTGGTCATCGAGGGGATACAACCCGGTGGACAATTGACGACCACATCCCATGTCGAGAATTTCCCTGGATTCCCCAAAGGGATCGGTGGGTTTGAGTTGATGAGCAACATGCGTTTACAGGCGGAGCAATTCGGCACACGATTTTTATCGGCGACCGTGGAAAGGGCGAATCTTCGGAGGAAGGAATTATTTTGTGGCGACGTATCCATTCGGGGGAAAGCGATTATTATAGCCACCGGTGCATCGCCCCGCCTATTAAACATTCCCGGTGAGCGTGAATTTTTTGGAGGAAAGGGGGTCAGTGTTTGTGCCACCTGCGACGGTATTTTTTTCAAGGATAGGGAGGTAGCGGTTATCGGAGGAGGGGATTCGGCCTGCGAGGAGGCTATTTTTCTGACACATTTTTGTTCCAAGGTTTATCTCATTCACCGCAGGGATCAGCTACGGGCATCGAAAATCATGGCGGATCGCCTCCGTGCCAATCCTAAAATCGAGATCCTTTGGAACTCCGTTTTGCGAGAGATTTGCGGCCGGGAGAAGGTTACTTCCCTTCGTCTTACCACGGAGAAAAGGGAATGGGAATTACCCTGCAACGCCGTATTTTTAGCCATAGGACACAGTCCCAATACGCAGATTTTTGAAGGGCAGGTGGAGTGTGATGGGGAAGGTTACATTAAGGGAGAAGGCGTTCGCACTTCCCTGGATGGAATTTTTGTTGCGGGGGACTGCTGTGATTGTCACTATCGCCAGGCGATTACGGCATCGGCCATGGGGGCGATGGCGGCGATTACCGCGGAACGCTATCTCTATGAATGATTCCTTCAGATTTAGATCGGAAAATCCGGTTACCCAATCCCTAAGGCCGTCGGTCCTCGATGATTTTACGGGACAGGCCCGGGTTTTGGAAAAGTTGCGCATCATGACTTCGGCGGCAAGGCAGAGAAAGGAACCGCTGCACCATATTTTATTCAGTGGACCTCCGGGGTTAGGAAAGACAACGCTGGCCATGATTTTGGGAAAAGAAATGGATAGCAACATACGGGTGACGTCGGGACCTGTCATTGAAAAAGCGGGAGATTTGGCGGGAATGTTGACCGGATTAGAATATGGCGACATTTTATTCATCGACGAAATTCATCGATTGGCCAGGACTTTGGAAGAATATTTATATTCTGCGATGGAGGATTTTCGCATTGACATCATGTTGGATCAGGGTCCGAACGCACGCAGCATACGCCTCGATTTACCCCGTTTCACGCTCATCGGTGCCACCACCCGTACCGGTCTACTCTCCTCCCCATTGCGTAGCCGTTTTGCCCTACAGGCCCGCTTGGATTACTATGGTGCCGAAGATTTGGGTAAAATCGTCCAACGCAGTGCACGGCTTTTGGCCATGGAATTGGGAGATGC
>JAISMD010000090.1 GCA_031276935.1 Puniceicoccales bacterium | reverse complement strand
TACTTTTACGCCTTCGATTCAACGATCCATGATCTTTTTCCTTGAATTTTTAGTGCCATGGGTTAGTATATTCCGGTTTATGAAAACCGTAAAGGACGTCAATTTACAGGGTAAGCGTGTATTTGTGCGCGTCGATTTCAACGTTCCCCTCGATGGGAATGGGCAAATTTCCGATAGGACACGCATCGTTGCCGCACTCCCGACCATTCAACACCTCATTGATCAGGGGGCTAAAATTATTTTGGCCTCCCATTTTGGCCGTCCGAATGGGGAAAAAAACTTAAAATATTCCCTGGAACCCGTTGCGAAAGTTCTTTCCGAACTGTTGGGACAACCCGTTCTTTTTCTCCCCGATTGTATCGGTCAAAGCGTACAACAGGCCGTACAAGCATTGGATAACGGGGAAGTCGCCCTATTGGAAAACGTCCGATTCTACAAGGAAGAAACCGACAACGATGAAAATTTTTCCCGGGAACTTGCCCGCCTCGCCGACGCCTATGTCAACGACGCTTTCGGAACGGCACACCGGGCACACGCATCCACAGCAGGGATCGCAAAATTCCTTTCCCCGAAGGTTGCCGGCATGCTCATCGCACGGGAATTGGAATTCCTAGGCGATAAAACGGCCCATCCCCAACGCCCCTTCACCGTGATTCTTGGAGGAGCGAAAGTCAGCGATAAAATCTCCGTTATCGACGCTCTCCTCGATCGGGCGGATCACATGGTCATCGCCGGAGCCATGGCCTACACCTTTCTCCTCGCCAAGGGGCATAAAATGGGCAAGAGCTTGGTGGAACCGGATAAAATTTCCATCGCTTTGGCCGCAATGCAAAAAGCTGAAAAAAAGGGTGTTCGCCTATTGCTTCCCGTAGATTCCGTTGTCGCAGAGCGGGTTGATTTTGAAACACGAAAATTGGAAAACATTCAGATCGTCGGCCTCGATATACCGGAATCCATGTGTGGAGTGGACATTGGTCCCCGCAGCGTGGCGTTATTTTCCGAAGTTATTCAGCAATCGAAAACCATTCTTCTCAATGGCCCCATGGGAATTTTTGAAATCAAGGATGCCGCCAAAGGAACCTTTGCCCTCGCCGAAGCAATTGCGAAAAATAGGGAAGCAACTTCGATTATCGGAGGCGGTGATTCGGTAAAAGCGATTAAGGAGAGTGGTCACAGCGACGACGTTTCCTTCATCAGCACCGGCGGTGGAGCGACCCTCGAATTCCTCGAAGGCAAAATTCTACCCGGCATCAATATCCTCGATCAATAGGCAAAATAATGGAAAAAATTATTTGCGTATCCTTTTGAACTTCGATTGAAATTTCTCGACGCGTCCCGCCGTATCCACAAAACGCTTCTCGCCGGTATAGGCCGGATGGGAATCGGAAGTGACGTCCCGATAGAGAACATCGTACTCGACGCCATCGATGACTTCCTTTTGTTTCGAGCGTAGGGTAGAGATCGTCAAAAATTTCTTCTTCGTCGACACATCGATGAAGCAAACGGGATGAAATTCCGGATGTATATCTTTTTTCACAACTGTTGCCTTCCCACAAATATTTTAACCCTGTCGCGCTTTGAATCGCGGATTCGTTTTACAAATGACGTATACCCGACCCTTGCGGCGAACGACTTTGCAATCGGGATGGCGTCCCTTCAGTGACTTGAGCGACGAAGCTACTTTCATGGTTTATCGGAAAAAAAACATCGGCGATGCGTTGTCAATAAAAAATTCCACCTATCCCATGTAATCTCTCCGCAGTGCCCAAAATTTTAGGCAGCGCTCGACGATTTTGTCAAAGTAATGGACGTCCAATTGGTTCATCGCATCGCAAATTGCCTGGTCTGGAGCTATGTGTGTCTCGAAAAATACCCCGTTCGCACCGGCCGCTAAAGCCGCGTAGGCTAAATGCTCCACGAATTCCCTTTGACCAACGGTTATACCATCGCCCGCTCCCGGTAATTGAACACTGTGTGTCGCATCAAAAATAACCGTAGACGCCATGCGACGCAGTAACGGGAAAGTCCGCATGTCCACCACCAAATTGTTGTAGCCAAAGGTAGTCCCCCGTTCAATGGGCCAAATTTCCTTCGCACCAAAATAGGTCAACTTTTCAATCACATAACCCATTTCCTTCGGCGATAAAAATTGTCCCTTTTTTACCGACACGACCCGTCCCGTTTCCACCGCCGCTTGCAGCAGGTCCGTCTGACGACATAGGAATGCCGGTATCTGCAATACGTCACATACCTCCCCGACCCGTATTGCCTGATCCGGCCAGTGAATATCGGTGGTCAACGGAAATCCGTAGCGATCCTTCACTCCCTTTAAAATGGCTAAACCCTCCTCCAAACCGACCCCACGTCCACCCCTAACCGATGAACGGTTCGCTTTGTCAAAGGATGCCTTGAAAATAAGCTGTACGGCGGGGAATTTCTCCTGGATTTTTTGTAAATAATCGGCGACTTGGATGACCAATTCCTCCGATTCTATGACACACGGTCCCGCGATGATCAGTAATTTATTGTGATCGAATAACATAGCTTTTCCTCGAAAAAATGGATGAACGCATCGAATTGCAATTCCAAAATGTCATTCCGTTTCCAATGCAATCGTTCGTTCACCTAGGATAAAAAATAAATGGGATTAAACTACTTCCCATCGCTTTGTTTTCAGGCCACACGTTCCACAATTAAATCATTTTGTGCGGGACGTTTCGGCGCTAAACGGTAGGAGGATCGTAGGAATTCCAAAGCCGATTCCAAATTAATTTCGTCGTTGTAATGGATCATCATGAGAGCCTCCCCCTGTTTGACCTGGTAGCCGATTTTTTTGATCTCCGATATACCGACGGCGTGGTCAATGGAACCATCCCGCTTGCGCGCTAGAATTTGGACACCGTGGGCTAACATCCCCGAATTAATCGTGTGCACATAGCCCCGCTTGGATGCCGGTAATTTCTTAACGTACTTTGCCTTAGGGAATTTATCGGGATCATCGATGTAACTCGGGTCACCACCCTGGGCAGCAACCATTTCCCTCAATTTCGTTAACGCTAGACCATCCGTTAGATGCTTCCGCACCATCTGTTTCGCCGATAAGGTGGAACCAGCTACGCCCGCTAGACGTACCATTTCCATTCCCAAACGTAGAATTAATTCATCCAGTTCTGGATCGCTTTCACCACGGAAAATACGTAAAACCTCCTGCATCTCCAAACCCGTTCCGACACAATTCCCCAAAGGTTGATTCATATCCGTTACCAAGGCGACACACTTCCGATTCATCGACTTGGCGACGCGGGTTACCATTCGACCCAATTGCTTCGCGCTTTCCACATCGCGCACGTAGGCACCATTGCCCCACTTCACATCCACAACTAAACCGTCGGCACCTTCCGAAAATTTCTTACTCAACAGGCTACTCGTCAGGAGCGGGATGCTGGGTATGGTTCCCGTTTCCTTCCGCAATTGAAAAAGAATGGTATTAATAGGGGTAATCGCTTGACGCTGTTCGATGACGGCACAACCGATTTGCTGTAATTGTTTGATAAACTGTTCCAGGGAAATGGAGGTCTGGAAACCGGGAATGGAACGTAATTTATCCAGATCACTAATGACAAAACCTTCCTCTTCTCCCACCATGGAGGGAACGGCAATGCCACAGGCCGCCGCTAAAGGTATGAGGACTAATCCGGTTTTATCCCCGACTCCACCCGTCGCATAGCGATCCAACTTCGGCCGTGCAATACGGGGTAGATCTAAAACTTCCCCCGTTAGCATCATCTCCTCCGCTAGGACTGCGATCTCCTGGGGCGACATCCCTTGAAAATAAATTGCCATTGCCAGTGCCGCTAATTGGTGATTGGGAATCGTTTTGTCCAAAATCGAATTCGTAATAAAACGAATCTCATCGTCGCTAAATTCCTCACCATCACGTTTCTTTTCAATCAAATAGGCATAGGAAGGCTTAATAAAATCACGGGGAACTGTATTCTCTCTATTCATCGTCATTCCATTCAGTTTGAATAACAAACCCATCGTCATTAGTGAATTTTTTTTTTAAATGTCAACAAAATTCGCATTTATTATTGACTTAATAGGGACGATTTTCTCCCCAATATCAGTGATCCATTCCTTCCGAATAAGATTTTTGCGTCAAAATTAGCATATTTTCCACCCGAATCGCATCGGTAAAATTTCATTGTTTTTGCGTATCATCCGGGATAGGTAGCGAAAATGCACAACTATCTTTCCCCACTTTTTGGATAAATGTTAATGATTTTTTCCCCGAACTAACTTCCCCTAAAGCATAATGTTCGCCATCGATGGTAAAATCTTCCCCAATTTTGGAAAGGGTAATGATTGCCCCATCCCCCTTGGAACGCAATTGGATATCCCAAAGTTCATCCCAATATTTAGGCTCCGAAGTTAGGACAAATTCCTGATTATTTTTCCTGTCGAAAATGGTAAGCCGTGGATAATCGCCCATTTCACCGTTCGGTCCATGTTCCTCAAAACGGACAATGTCCACGTCATGGGACGCGAGGTTTTCTCCCAATTTTGTCAAGAGGGTTTGGTCGGTTTCTTTATCGAAGAGCATGAAGGTATGTGCCGCAACCTCCGTCCCAGAACTATCCCGCTTGGGTGCACTAAAATATCCCGAAAATTGTAGCCTGTAGAGTTTCCTCTTCACCGAAAGAATTTCAAAATTAATCACCGATTGATCCTTTCCGATCCATGGCAATGTTGCCGAAAAACCATCCTCCGTTCGCAGAATCGTTGGGGGCGTAAACAAATCGAAAGTCCAACTTTCACCCCGTGGGGCATTTTTCGGTCCCTGCCATTTGAGATCGTTGAGATTTATCGTTTCCCGTTGAATCATGAACGGTTGGTCGATGGAGGGGGAAATTATATTTTTCTGATCATTTTCCGAGGAAAGATGCTGTGTCTTAGGCGTACGACTTCCTCCTAAAACCACCAATAATAGCGCAACTACGATGCAAACTTTAGATGTCTCCGTCACTCTTTTCTAATACTTTCCGATTTAAGTAAATTTTTACCATTTTCCACAAAAATCCACTCCAAAACAAGGGCAATTTGCATCTTTTCCGTCACCGTAATACCACTTCCCGATGACCCGGATTTGGAATGCCGAATCTCCAGGGAACGAATGATAACCGGTAAATTATAGTCCTGTAATTTATTGATGAAATTACGGAGGACGCTGGTATAGGTTGAAAAATCAAGGGAAAAGATGTAGGATCTGAGATCTTTTCTGCGCAAAAATATCGAGCGATTGCCGTCGAGAGTACCCACATTATCCTTGTTTTTACCCCCTAAAATCGATGCATCGACACTCTCCCGCATGATATTTTTGAAATCAATGCCGTAGTCATTGGATTCATAGAGCAACATCATGAGTTGGGCAATAATCTTACTCTGTTTGTAAAGCGGTTGTATATGTTCTTTTTCGGGAATTAGGTCCTTTTTCACATAGGGTTCGAAACCAAAGGAAAAATCCTTCGGAATGGTCACCGCAGATTCCTGTGCCTTGTTCGTCAAGAATTGTACAAATGACATCAAAGAAAAGTAAAGATCGACCTCATTCCTTGGCTTTTGCCCCTGGGAAAAATTAAACTTAAATTTCTTATTGGCCGAAGTATATAGCATGTAATCGATGTCATAATTCCTTGATTTTTGTATAATTTTTTGTAAATTTTCATCCG
>JAISMD010000003.1 GCA_031276935.1 Puniceicoccales bacterium | reverse complement strand
CCTTCGTAAAAATCGCCAGCATACTCAGTTTAATCCGCAACGCCCTCGGTGTGCAACAGGTTCCGCCGAATATGGTGCTCAACGGTATGGCAATCATGCTGACGAGTTATATCATGTACCCGGTGCTGCAGGAAACCTTCGACATTGCACGCCATATCGACTACGATATGAACAATATCGCTTCCCTGGAACCGAAATTGAGTTCGACGTGTGCGCCTTTGAAACGCTTCCTGGAACGGCATACGAAATCCCGTGGACGGACATTTTTCCTGCGAACGGCTAAGCAAATTTGGCCCCAACAAATGCAAAAAGACCTCAAAGAAGGCAATTTACTTGTTCTAGTCCCGGCCTTCGTCGTCTCCGAACTCACCGATGCATTTCAAATTGGATTTCTACTCTATCTCCCATTCATTGCCATCGATATGATTGTTTCCAACATCCTACTGGCTATGGGTATGATGATGGTGTCTCCGATGACCATATCGCTTCCCTTTAAAATGATGCTCTTTGTACTCGTCGATGGATGGACGAAATTGGTGGAAGGTATCGTCAGGACCTATCGCTAAAACACGGCTGTCCAAACCTACCTATCCTATATTTCACACGCACTTTACATTGGATATACATGTAACACTAATAGACATCGCGTTGGTAACGCTTTTCCTCCCTAAGCCGCGTAAGGTAACTTTCCGGATCATCGATGGCTCCGTAGCGTTTCACAATACGAAGTAGGGCATTATCCACGTCCCGTGCCATGTGTGTGGCGTCCCCACAGACGTAAAAATAAGCCCCTCCACTGAGCCAATTCCAAACCTCCTGTCCTTTTTCTTCGATGCGATCCTGGACATAAATTTTGCGATCCTGGTCCCGGGAAAACGCAAGGTCCAAATTGGTCAAATCACCGGAATTTTGCCAATTTTCCAACTCACTTTGGTAGTAAAAATTCGACGCCCTATGTTGCCCACCGAAAAATAACCAATTCCTACCCACTGTTTTCCCCGCTTTCCGCAAAAATGACCGCTCCTGTAAAAACGAGCGAAAGGGAGCAATACCCGTTCCCGGACCGACCATAATGACGTCACGGGATAGGTCTTCGGGTAACCTAAATTTCGAGCGAATAATGAGTGCGCGTATGGGTTTGCGCACAGGTAATTGGTGGCACAAATAGTGGGAAGCGACACCGTAACGATCTCGATTTTGGAAGTTCTTGTAGCACACAACAACAACGGCGAGATCGAGTCGATTAGGACAGAAGGAAACCGCTGAAGCAATGGAATAAAGGCGTGGTTGCATTTTTTTGAGCAGCAACGGAAGGTCTGCCGCAGCCAATTTTATCGAGGGAAATAGATCGATGAGGTCGAGTAGCGAAGCCGTTTGAAGGGAATTATCATGGTGATATCGATCAAAATTTTCCCGATCCTGTTCATCGAGCCGCTGGCGAACGGCCTCCAATAAAGGCTCCGTCAAATGGGTAATGCAGTGGCGAATCCGCAATAGTTCCCGGAGAGATAGGGAGTCGACCATTTGCGTCCCATCAATGGCGAAATGGTGGCATATTTTTTCCACATCCTGCTCCGAATTTTCCGGCCAAAGGGCAACGGAATCACCGCATTGGTAATCGAAATCTTCACCGGAAATCTTCTGAAAGGAAAGATGAAAAACCTCCTTTTGGCTGTTGGGCGCTGATAATAATCGCCTCTCCACTAACTGCAGCATCAAATCATTCCGCATATCAATCATCTAAAGGATCTAGGGGCAATGTTTCCTGCAATGGCGATTCCGGATTTTTTTCTCGCAGGGTATTGGAATCCGCATGCTCCGCCCCAATTTCACCGTCTTTTACCGAATATGCCTCCAATTCGAAGGGATTTTCGGGAATCGCCAATGTCATTTCCGGAGTAACGGTGAGGGTTCCATCCGAAAATTTTTCAATCGCTGTTTCAGGTATTTCCAGTCGAACAATGGAATTTTCCCGGGCTATTTCCAACTGAGTATTTGCTTCTCGATTTTCTTCTTTAATACTATTTACGGCTTCGACTTTTTTGGACGCCACTAATTTCGGATTCAAAAACAACATCCCATTCTCGTATTCGACGACATATCCTTCGCGAATCAACCAATTTAAACCGTCAAAAACTTCCTTTTCGGCTAAATGATTAGCGGCGATGTAATCTTCCTTGATCGTTGCAAGCGTAATATTTTCGAGTGGTTCCAAAAATGTGATGAGATCCTGGATATTGGCTTCGAAGACATCCGTCTCTCCACGGAATCTGCGTTTCACCGCACAAACATAGGAAATCCCGTTTTTACCACCCTTCCTATAAATACCAAACCCGGCATGGTGGAAGCGGTAGCGTAAATTATTGGCCGTATCCAATGGGAAACGGCGTTGCCGTTGGAGGAAAAATTGAATGGCACGGTTAATGGGCAGGGAAGGTATCGATTCGCAGTGAATCCCAGCAATGCGGACCGTAACCACCTCGCGGAGAATCCGATCCCTAAAGTATTTCAGGAGATAATTTTTGACACCCTCCAACGAATCCATGGGTTGTAAATCATTGACGGCCTCATCGATTATCTTCGGCGTGTAAGTCACTTTTCGACTCATCTGTTGTAGCCAACTCTGAATATCATTTTCCTCCTTTGTTGTCTCGATTTTTTCGATGAAGCGCTCGAAGGACATGCGGTGAATTTCCCCATTAAAATGATCCCGCAGAATGGTTTTATACTTGTGGTAATTGGGGGCCGAGAGTAATTTTTTTGTCACGCCACAGCGATGGACACAGGTAAATCGCCCCTTGGGTGCCTCTACGGTTTCCTCCGTCACATCGAAAAATTCATCGACGTGGTGCTGGACGATGTAGGCCATGACCTCCTGCTCCGAATCAAAAACAAGGTCGTCCAGTAGGGATAAATAGAGCGGTGCTACAACGCCTTCCCTATTGGCTCTGCGCCGCAGGGTAACGACAAAGCGTTCCGGTTTCTGCAAAATCAATTTCGCAACCGTAAATAATTCATAGGTTTTGCAATTTTTTCGCATTTCCTCCAGCAATAAATTGAAGGATTTGTCCTCCTGATAAAATCGCACCTCGAACGGAGGAATAAAATCCCGGTACTCGCGATGGTCAGCATTGTTGCGGGAAAATGGACCATGTTCCCTCGAATAATTTTCCCGATTCCCGTATTCTTTGGGACCAAAAGATTCCCGACGATCCCATCGATTATGATCTTTTTCATTGGAGTCATTTTTCCGATCCCGTGCATTCCGATCCTGAGGGAAACGGCGTTTAGGGAAATTTCTCTGGCGATCAAAGGGATGCTGCGGCGATTCATCCTGGCTCCAACGGGTACCGAAAGTCATGCGAGCCAGTTCCTTCAAATCACCGATAATGCTTCCATCGGGGGACGTCGATTCCCCTCCAACAACAATACTTTCTACATCTACGGCCGGTTCCATCGCTCCACCGGAATCCCTATCCTCACCCAATGACTCCTCATTCCTATTCATTTTAATCGCATTTTTCTAAATATTTTTCCATTTCAGGGCCCTACCTTTTAAAATATCCCCGTAACTTCAACCTTTTTCCGCATGTTCCCTAACAAATCCCAACAATAAAGGAATTTTTTCCGAACACATTTTTCCTGCTTCAATCCCCTTGAACTTTTTCCACCAGCATTTGGGTTTCCAATCCGGGAAAACGTTCCGAAAATACTTGGGTAACCGGTGTGGACAGAAGAAGTTGGGAAACCATTCCCATTTTAGCGTCCAAATTATCGACCAGGGCAACAAAAATCGCCTCCGGTGTGGACGGTAAAACGGCGGCCCCGTATTCCAACTGTCCCTGATGGCTGAGAATAATATGTTCGAGGCGTTCGAGCAGAGTTGTATCCAGGCCATTTTTAATCCCAGCGCGATGAACAATGCGGTATCCCAAAACAATATGTCCCTGTAAAATCCCTAGCTTCGTCCGGTTAATGGCGAGGTCACCTTCGTATTCATCCACCTTCCCGACGTCGTGGAGCAACATTCCCGCAATGGCAAGATCCCGTGGAATGTCCGGGTAAAATTCTAAGAGCGCAATCCCCGCCCGCGTGACATGTACGCTATGCTCCAGTAAACCCGATTTATAGGCGTGGTGCATCGATTTTGCGGCGACGCTGGTCAGAAATTTCTCACCAAGTTCCTCCAGTACCCCCCGAACCGTATTTCTCAGAGAAAGATTTTGAATCATTTCCACGTAGCCATACATTTCCCGCTCCAACTCCAAAGGATCCTCCTGGGAAACCTGCTCCAACTGTTTACGCCAGTTACCTTCCCGAATTTCCACTTCGCTCAATTTTCGAGCGGAAAGAACATCCGGACTAAAAATCCCTTGGTAATGGCGACTCATTCCTTCGAGGAAAATAACGTCCCCAAGCGATGCACTTAAAAAAAAATTAAACAGGGAAGCATTGGAAAAACAGGTAAAATTAAAGCTGGAAAATTTATCTCCGACTTCGATTTTCAGGAATTCGGAACCATTTTTAGCATTCCTGCGTTCGATTTTTTTGATGACCAAAACGGATTTAAAAACAACGGTTTGGCCTTCGGGGATAGTCTTAAGTTCGGCGACAGTGGAAAATTTCTCCATGGGGCGAACTAAGTGAAAAGCTAACCGAGGTAAATAAAAAAAGGCGCCCCATTTCCGGTAGCGCCCCTTAGATTATAAAGGAATACATTAACTGTCATAACTGAGACGCCGAAAAAGAAAAAATGTTCAAAAAATTTTCCTGTTAAAAAAACTTTCCCCTGTTTTTAATCAAAAATACAGCCTATTGGCGGATTTCAAATTGTTGAACATTTTTTTCTATTTTGGGAATCAATGTTTCGAGGGAAGATTTTTCGAAGGGTAATTTCCGAGCAAAAGACACATCCAATGTTTTTTTCGGGATAAATTCCTGGACAACGTAGCGTTTGGCGCCACGGATTTGTTCCGACAAGGCCACAATATCCTCCAAATCATGGAAATCGCGGATGACCGTCGTACGGAATTCGTAGTTCACATCCCCGTTCAGGAGGAGGTCAACAGAATGCTTAATGTTTTCGATTTTCAGGGAATGCGATCCCGTGGCATCGGCATAGCGGGACCATATATGTTTGATATCCATTGCCACGAAATCCAATATCCCGCGGGATAATAATATCTTCAAAATCCGTGGATTAGTCCCATTTGTATCCAACTTCACGGCAAAACCTAATGCCTTAATTTTTTCGATAAAATCGGGCAAATCCCTTTGCAATGTCGGTTCCCCCCCACTGATGACAACACCCTCCAATTGCTCCCTGCGTACCGATAAAAATTCCCAAACGGTTTCCTCGGGAACCTTTTCCACATTACCTTCCACTAATTCCGGGTTGTGACAAAAAGGACAGCGAAAGTTACAGCCCACCGTAAAAATAACCGTCGCCAATTTTCCAGGAAAATCAATGGACGAAAAACGTTGAATACCCCCAATTTCCATACCCATAATCCTATTTTTGACTGAATTCGAATTCCACAATTTTACTTAGGCGACGCTCATGGCGACCGCCTTCAAACTCCGTCATAAAGAATATATCCAACGCTTTTTTGAGCAATTCAGGGGTTATGCTATTTCCGGCAATGCACATGATGTTGGCGTCATTGTGTTCGCGGGCGAGACGGGCGTCTTCTTCGGAATGGACCAGGGCAGCACGAATACCTTGAAATTTATTCGCCGCAATGGACATGCCAATCCCCGTTAAACAACCCAAAACACCAAAATTCGCCTGCATGGTTTTAATATCTTTGGCGACTTTTTTGGCCACATCGGGGTAGTCGATGGGCGTAGAATCAGCGGCACCGCGATCCAAAACCTCAAACTCTAACTCCTCAAGATGCCCAATAATAAGGTCACGTAAATGGGCAGCACGGTGGTCTAAACCTAAACTAATGATCATCGAATTCCTCTCTCAAAAACTTGATAACCGCTGGCAATTTTTTTTCAATTTCGTCAGCAATTTTCCCGTACACTTCCAAACCCTCACCATAAGGATCACTGACGTCACCCCCAAATTTAAAAAAAGAAGTGCAGATTTCCGGTAAGTTGACAAAACTATTTTTCAAAAAATTTTCCTGGTCCGCCGTAGCACAAATGATAGCTGCCGCCCGGTCCACAATTTCCTGGGTCAATAACCTCGCCCGATGATGGGCCAGCGAAAGACCTCTTTTCCGCATGACCTCCTCCGCCAAAGGCGAACTCCGCTGACCTTCGTGGGCCATTAAACCGGCACTCGTCACCTCATAGGAAATAAATTCCGGGTAATCCCGCACGTATTCCTTAAAAAAACTCTGAGCCATGGGACTTCGACACGTATTCCCCATACAAACAAACACAATTTCGCCTCTCTTTCCTTTTTCCACTTTCCATGGGATGGGCTATTACAAATCCCAAAACTTGTCAAGTGAATAATACCATTTATCGTCTTCGGAAAAGAAAAAGCAAATAAAAAAATGAACCGGAGGATTTTTATCAAAAAATTTATTGTCACAACATAGTTTTTATAAATCTATGGAGTAATGTCGCCCAAAATATTACTAATCGACGCCGCTACAAACCTATTCCAAACAGGTATTTTTCAAAATAATCAATGGCTATTTTTCCGTTCCTCCTCCGAAGATAATTTGGCTGGTTTTTTTAAACTTATTAAACCAATTTTTGAAAAGTTTACGCCTTCTCGGGTCATTTTCTGTGAAGGTCCCGGGAAATTGATCGGTATTCGCAGCACCCTCATGTTGCTCCGCATTTTTAAAATGATCCATCCCCGTCTCCAAATTGATTCCTATACGAGTTTGGCCCTAGCCCACCACATTGATGGTTCCAGTTCCTCGGTTTGCGTCGCCAAAAACCGTGATCAATACTACGTTTTTCAAGACAATCGGATTGGTCTTGTGGATCGTAAAACGCTTTCCGCATTGGGGCGACCTATCCACTGTCTGGAAACGCAACGCAATCTCCAACCCGATGGCGATTTCATTTCCGTAAAATATGATCTCCAGGCCCATGTTCAGGCAATACAAGACTTTGCAATACCCAATGAATCCATCACAACGGCCTACGATCCACAGGATGAATATAAAAAATGGACATCTTTGCGCCGGGAAATTCCTGAAACTAAGTCCGAAACGTTTTAAATTAAAACCGCTTTTGCTCTTTCGACAATCATTCCAAAGGCATCCGGATCTCCTATGGCCAACTCGCTCAGAGCGCGGCGATCGAGATTAACACCCAATTTTTTGACTGCGGCGATGAAGCGACAATAGGGTATGCCGAATGTCCGGCAAGCGGCATTAATCCTTATGATCCACAATTCCCGCATGAGAGTTTTTTTCCTCTTGCGATCCCGATAGGCGAAGGCATCGGCACGCCGTACCTCCTCCCGGGCATAGCGAAAAAGCCGGGATTTATTCCCAAAATACCCCTGGGCCCTTTTGAGTAATCTTTTTCTACGTTTCTTTGTTGCAACTGCATTGACGACTCTTGGCATATTTTTCTCCTCTCCTAATAAATCGCCTCCGGGCCGCCAAAATTTTTCGCCTAGAGACGATCATTCCACTACACACCAACGGCAATTGCCTTCCATATGCGCTTGGAAAAACCGATTGAAACGGATTGATCCTGCCGCGCAGAACGACGTTGCTTAACCGTCTTATTTCTTAAAAAATGACGAAATCCAGCGGTACGACGAAGTATCTTACCGGAAGCGGTCACCTTAAAGCGTTTCGCAATGGACTTATTTGTTTTTCTCACACCGAAGGACAATTCCCAAAAAGATGATTTAATTTCTAGATGTAAAGCAATTTTTTCTAAAAAAAACAAAAAAGGTGTACATTTTCCCCGAAAAGTGTGTATTTCTCCCATGGTGACACCATCGTTGGATCAACCGCTTTCCCTTCGCCAAACCCAATTCCTACTCCAATCCATTGGTCGATCGCCACGGAAAAACTTGGGGCAAAATTTCCTCGTCGACAAAAATATTGTATTCAAATTCTTGGAACTTGCCCATCCGTTGTCCGGGGAAAACGTTATCGAAATCGGCCCGGGTCTAGGGACATTAACCCGTACGCTGCTGGGCAAAAATTGCCGTGTTTTTGCAATCGAACAAGATGCCACACTCTACGCTTTCCTGCAACAAACCTTCGTTGATGTACCCAATTTCCACCTAATCCAAGGGAATGCGCTTAGCCAACCCCTGGGAGGATTTGATCGCCAGAATGAGTCCTTTAAAATCATTGCCAATCTACCCTATAACATATCCACGCCCTGGCTCGAAGCCGTCCTCAAACAAAGCCAACTTCCCCTTTCCATGACCCTCATGCTCCAAAAAGAAACCGTTACTCGACTCCTTTCTGGACCCGGATCAGAAAATTTTTCTGCAATTTCCATTTTCCTGGCATCCGCATATCGTCCCGGAACAATTTTCCCCGTTGCACGCACATGTATCTGGCCCATGCCCCGGGTTGACTCCGTTATTTTGCACCTGGAACGCCTTCCCATACCCAAAATATTCCATCGGGAAACAAAGCTCCTCATCCGTAATCTCTTTACCCAACGGCGCAAACAAAGTGGTTCCCTCTTCAAAATATTTCTCTCCCAATACCATACCCATGCCATGGAACTCCTCCAAAAATATAATTTCCCACATTCCGTCCGCCCCGGACAATTACCGCTAATTTTCTGGCAAGATCTGGATCAGTTCATTGCGTTGAGTGCCGCGAAAAATAAAATCGATTAGCGATTGATATTCATCAAAAACTCGACATTTGTCGGGCATTTTTTTAGGCGAGCAATGAGCATTTCCATGGCCTCGCTGGTGGGGATCCCTTGGAATGCACGGCGTAGATTATAGATTTTTGAGAGTTCATCGGGATGGTAGAGTAATTCTTCCTTCCGTGTACCACTGCGTTCCCAGTTGATCGCGGGGAAAATTCGCCTATCGGAGAGGGAACGATCCAGATGTAACTCCATATTGCCCGTTCCTTTAAATTCCTCGAAAATTACGTCGTCCATACGGCTTCCCGTTTCAATCAACGCCGTTGCAATAATGGTCAAACTGCCACCGCCTTCGATATTGCGAGCGGAACCGAAAAAGCGTTTCGGGAGCTGCAATGCATTGGCCTCCACGCCCCCCGACAGAATTTTCCCGGAACTCGGTTGTTCCGTATTATACGCCCGAGCTAAACGGGTAATGGAATCCAGTAAAATGACCACATGTTCACCGGCTTCTACCCAACGACGTGCGCTCTCAATTACAATTTCTGCCGCATGGATATGGCTTTCCGCCGATTCGTCGAAGGTGGAACTCACCACCTCCGCTCCCTTGACCTGTCGGGAAAAATCCGTCACTTCCTCCGGGCGTTCGTCGATGAGGAGTACAATTAATTTTGCTTCCCGTTGATTGTGGATGATCGCATTTGCAATTCCCTGCAATAGCATGGTCTTCCCCGTTCTCGGCGGTGCCACGATGAGTCCCCGTTGACCGAATCCGATGGGGGACAATAGGTCGATGACCCGCATGGATACATCTCCCGTCGCCGTATCCTGCTGCTCCAAAAAGATACGTTTCCGGGGATAATAGGGAATGAGATCCTTAAAGCGGGGGAATTTAGCGGCTTCTTCCGGTGTCCTACCCAAGACGTCTTTGATCTTTATGGCAAAGGGACAGGTCGCTTGTTCCAAGGGCGGATGGATAAATGCCGTCAATGTCTGTCCGCGGCGCAGTTCCATTGATTGCATCAAACAGCGGGGAACAAAGGTACTTTTACTGCGAATTTTATAATTATCACAGGCGTAGGTAATGATCCCATCGCCGCCCTCCATGGACTCCAAAATCCCCTTCACCATGATGGGACGTTTTTCCCCTAGGGCCGATTCCATGCAACTATCGATAATTTTTGCCCGTGGACTCGCCTCATCTAGATCGCGGGAACAGGCGAAATCTGCCAAATCACCATTGGATTTATCCAGTATTTCATTTAGGAGGAGCGGTGTTTGCTCCGGATCGATGACGCCATCGCAGAAACGATCCAATTGCGTCCGATGACTGAGACATTCCAAGCCCCGCAAATAGCCGATGGAAAATGGTCCGATGCGGATCGTAGTCGCTGGACGGCGACGGTTTGCATTTCCATTCTGTGAAAAATTACGATTGCCGTTGCGACCATTTTCATTGCGTTGGGAATCACGGGAATTGGTATTGCGGAAATGGTTTTCACGGGGATTTTCATTGCGCACATTCCCCCTACTTTCCCGGAACGAATTGCCATCATTGGGAGCATAATTTCCGGAATCCGTTCCCTGTGAACTCTCCCTACCATTGGAATCGCCATTGCCACCACGTCCATTCCTTTGAAACCGAGGGGAATGTTCTCCCCGGGATGAACTTTCCCGGCGTAATTCGGGAGTCTCTCCCCGGGGAACCGGCGAAATCGATTCCTGAATATGGGTCGATTGTTCGCGATCAACATCCCGGGAACCATCCGCCGATGCGGTAGAACTTGCCGTTTCATTGGGGGACCAGTCCTCCACGTCCACCCCACGAATGAGATCAGAATACTCGCACGTCAACGAAGTTTCTTCCGGCGAAGCCGAAAAAGATTCCGGGACATCATTGTCTTCGGCCGTCTTCTTAGGCGATCTACGCCGGGGAGTTTTGACTGTT
>JAISMD010000088.1 GCA_031276935.1 Puniceicoccales bacterium | reverse complement strand
GCCCACAACCAGTCGCAACAAACGTCGTAGTCGAATAATAATTTTCGTTCCAACCAAGTATTCATCGCATGGGTGACGCAATAATCGTTTTTTTTCGCAGTATCTTTTTCCCCTGGATGATCCTGGCCCGCTACGGCGAGATCGAGGCGTTCGCAAAAGCATTTTCCACGGAAAAATCCTAATCGTTGGGGCATGAACATGTAAACAGGACAATGGAAGTGGCGGAAAAGGAGATCGGGTAGGAAGGTCGTCGAGGCGACGCGTCCCAAAAATGTCGATAGAATTCCGGCTTCTCCGGCATTTTGGTCGAATAAAATGACCACAATACCTCGACGGCGGAGTATTTCCTTGGCCTGGGAAAATCCGTTTTTCCGGGATAGGAGCTTCAATCCGAAGCGTTCCCTTGTTTTGTGAATCCATTGTTCCAGGCCCTTATTTTTGAAAGGACGATAGATAACACCAATCTCATATCCCTTGGCCGCCCCATTGAGTAGGGGAATCACCGTCATCGCTTCCATCTGTGAAAAATGGGGTAATAAAACAATGCAAGGGCCGTCATTTTGTTCTCTTTCGCGGAAAAATTCTTCTACGGAGCTGTCCAATGAAAAGGATCTGCGAATGCGTTTTTCTGAAAAATAGGGTAACACAATGGCCAAAACCCCTAATTCCACCATGCGTACACAGCTAATGCGTGCCATTATTTTACATTCAGTTTCCGTTTTTTCGGGAAAGGTGTGGGCGAGATTCGATAGAATGATACGCCGTCGCCGTCGGAAGAAGAGGAAAAAAAATCGCCCCAAAATTTGACATAAAAAAGCAACGCACCATTCCGGCAATATGGCGATACAGTGGGCGATACTACCAATCAGTAGGCGGGTAATCATATATATCTTTTGAACATTAGGGCGGCATTATGTCCCCCGAACCCGAGATTCTCGCTGATGGCGACATCTACTTTGTGCCGAATCGCTTTGTTCGCTACGTAGTCCAAATCGCAATCCGGATCCGGATTTTCATAGTTGATTGTCGGTGGAATGATTCCCGTTTCAATCGCCTTTGCACAGAAAATCGCTTCGATCCCACCGGCCGCACCCAATAAATGTCCCGTCATGCTTTTCGTGGAACTGATTTTTAAATGATCGGCGTGCTCCTTGAATACTTTCCTAATTGCTAAGGTCTCGAATTTGTCATTCATATCCGTCGATGTTCCGTGGGCGTTGATGTAGTCGATGTCGGCCGCCGTCGAATTGGATTCACGCAGTAAATTTTCCAGGCAATTCGCTAATCCATTGCCTTCGGGGTCCGGACTCGTAATGTGGTAGGCGTCGCAGTTTGCCGTGTAACCAACGATTTCGCAGTAGATTTTCGCTTTTCGAGCCAACGCACTTTCCAATGTTTCCAGTAGTACTATCCCGGAACCTTCCCCCATGACGAATCCATCCCGTCGAGCGTCGAAGGGACGACTGGCCCGTTCCGGTTCGTTGTTGAAATGGGTGGACATCGCCTTCATCATGCAAAATCCTGCAAAACTTAAACTTGCCAATGCCGCTTCACTCCCACCGGCAAAAATCGCATCCGCTTTACCGAGTTGGAGGAGATGGTAGGCTTCGCCGATGGCGTGGGAACCGGAAGCACAGGCCGTCACAACGGAAAAATTGGGTCCCTTAAATCCATTTTGTATGGCCACAACCCCCGATGCCATGTTGCAAATTAGGGAGGGAATCATGAAGGGCGATGTCTTCATGGGGCCGAGATTTAGAAAGCGTGTCATCTGCCGTTGAATGGTATCAATCCCACCGATCCCCGATGCCACAATGACCCCTACGCGAAAAGGATCGAAGTGTTTTAAATGGAAATCCGCGTCGCGAATGGTATGCTGTGTGGCGGCTACGGCAAAGTGAACAAAACGATCACTGCGCTTCACATCCTTGATGTCCATATAATCTTCCGGACGAAAATCCCGGATTTCTGCTCCGACTTGGCAGGGATAGAACTCGGGGTCGAAGGAAGTAATTCGACTTATTCCACTTTTCCCAGCAATAACGTTACTCCAGAGAACATCGACATCACCACCAAGGGAAGTCAGACTTCCTAAACCCGTGATAACAACACGATGGGGCTCAAACATGGTTAGGTTCAGGCGATGCGGCTTCTGATATATTCGATGACGTCCTTGACGGTGAGTAATTTTTCCGCATCAGCCTCCGGGATACCGCCTTCAATTTCGTTTTCAAATTCATCTTCAAAGGCCATCATTAGTTCGACGGTTCCTAGGGAATCCGCCCCTAAATCATCTAAAAATGATGCATCATCGGTCACTTTTTCTTCGTTTACGTTGAGTGAATTAACAATGACTTCTTTGACTCTCTGTTCTATCGATTTTTCAGCCATAATTTTTGCGATTCTCTACACTTATGAATAATGCTTTTCCAAGTCAAGTGACTTTTTTAGTTATTTTATAATGTCTTTCCTTTCCGAATGTTTTTATTTTTTCCGGTGAAAATGATGAATTTTTTGATTTTTTTTGAGTTTTTTTTAAAAATAATTATCCTACTCTATCCATGGAAGATTTGGATAATGTTCGGAAAAAATTAAAGCCATCCGAGCGGAATCCTCGTCTTTCCTCGAAAAAATCTTCCCAGGCGATGGCTTCTCCGTTTCCCATGGCCCTCATTCGCAAGCGGGCAAAAATTACGTTAGGTAAAAAGTTAAAGGAAGGAGGGGTCGGAATTATTTATAGGGCAACGGTTAAGGATGCGACCGGAAAGATCCGGGAAATTATAGCGAAAAAAGCGAAACCGGGTGCCAAGGGAGCGCAAAAATATTTGCAACAGGAAGCCGACGTTGGACAGGCTTTGATCGACCTATGTCGTGGGGTAAAGGGAAATGTTTTATGTTCCGACATACAGGGATTGGAGACTATAGTTGTCCCGGTTATGCGGAAAAATGATACGGTTATCCAGGAAAAAATTGAGGGTGCGAATGCGTGGGAAGCGATTTATTCCACCAAACCCCTACCTATTTTTGCCAATGGTTTTATCGATGATCCACAAAAAACCATTGAACGCATTTGTGGTTTGGTATTGGGTTTACATTCCCTGCATCGGATCGGGAAAGTGCACCACGATTTAAAGCTGAAAAACATCATGTTCGAGAGGCAAAAAGATGGGGCCGGAGAGGAATATTACCGCATACGCATCATCGATTTAGGAGGGACGGTCCCCATGGGTGAAAATGCGAGATTACGATCCCGCAATGGGGCTCCGGAATATATTTCTCCGCGTCCGAATGAGAAGAAGGACCGGATTGCTAGATCGGCCTATGATCTATACAGTTTAGGGACGATGTTACCCACATTATTATTCGGACGGGGTACGGAGTGGTTACTCGATAAAGTTTTTTGGGCGATTAAAAGGAAACGAAAACGCACACGGGTCATACCTTCTCCCTTTGTCCAAGTTTATCGAAAAATTGAAAAAGCTTCCGGGATCGAAAAAGCAAAGGAAAGGATGGATCAATTCGTTTTGGAATGCTTTCAAAAGATGAATAAAGCGATGCAGGAAAAAATTAATCAATGCTATCCGGAACCGGTATTGGAGCGGTTGGCGGCCATGACAGCGGATTGTCTTTCGATGGATCCGGAAAAACGTCCGACGGCGGAACAGATGCTTTTACAATTACAAAATTTTGCTTTATCCGATTGGAACAGTGGCTCTTACAGTATCTCGTAAATGAAAGCATAAAGTTTCATTTCCTAAAGCTCGCAGACTTTACGGATAAAATTTTTAAAAAATTTCACAAAATCTTGTTATCTTTATTTTTTACAATATAATAGCATGCATAATAAATAAAATACGATGGATAAGATCAGAAATCAGGGGCCTTATTTAGGCCAATTAAAAGAAGCTCGTAAATTGGCTTGTAAAATTTTAGCAGATGATAGGGGATTTGCACTGGGCAGTCAAATATTCGAAAGTATTAAACCGGGGAAAAATACACCGGAAATGAGGGCTAAAATTTTGGAAAAATCGAAGAAATCGACGGAGGAACTCGTCACATTAGCCGAGTGGTCAGTGGAGGGAGGTTTTGCAGAACTCCCGGCGAGAACAACTAAAAAAACGGTATCGGCAACGTTCAATAAAAGTAAGGTGGATATTCAGGAAAGATTGGCACAACTTAAAGAAAAAGCTGCATTTTGGTCCACCGTCGATCCCCAAAAATATAAAGCTGCCCACCCAGATCCATTGGGAAATTTACCTGATAAACCAATCATAGCAAGCCGTGAACCTATAGGATCTGGAGGATTCGGTGTTACGGAAACAGTAAAGTTACAAGGAACGAAAAAAGAATACGTAATGAAAACGGCTAAAGCAAATAAAAATGGAGAAATGCAAAAATTGGTAGAGGCCGTATTCCGGCGTGAGGGTGAGGTAGGGAATGCCCTAACGGCTCGTTCCAATGAAATTGGAATAAAGAGTAAGGTTTCTGATTTCCAAGGGTTGGATGTAATCGTACGTCCACATCCATACGTAATTGAGAGCAAAAAGAACAAAGAAACACCTTTGCCTGGAGAAACACCTTTGCTGGAGGAAATCCTTTTGCAGGAAAAAATCCAAGGAATGGATGGGGAGGATGCGATCAAATCCAAAGATCCTACGCAATCGCCCTTTGCAAATGGTTTTGTGGATGATCCCCAGAAAGCGGTCGAACGAGCAGCTGGATTAGTTCTTGGTCTGCATAGTTTGCACCAAGCGGGGAGAGTTCACCACGATTTGAAGTTGCCTAATATTATGGTCGAGAGGCAAGTGTTACCACGGGTATTAACACCATCGGAAACAATAAAAAATGAGCATATCGAAGCAAAAGCGAAACAACTTTTAGAAAAAAGTTTAAGGGAAACGGGGGAATTAAAAAGTGGGGAAACTGAGAAATCCGTAGTAACTGCATGGGAAAAGTTGGCATCAAAAAAGAAAAAAAAGCTAAAAAATGAGGCCAAAAAGCAATTAAAGGATGAAAGAAAGCAGTTGAAGGATAAAGTAAAATATGACTATACATACAAACTCATTGATTTAGGCTTTGCTGCGGAAATAGGAACGTGGCTCGGGGGAGCAGGATCATCCAATAGAGCTCCCGAAATTTTTTTCGGAGAAAAAAGTACAACAACGGCCTATGACGTATATACCTTAGGAACCATACTCCCTTCTTTGTTATTTGGAGATGGCGCTGATCTTCTAACACACGATTTCTATGGGTGGAATGGATCATCTCTTTCGAAATTCATGTTGGACCTGATAGGAAAACCTAAAGAAGAAATAGATAAAAACATTCATAGCCAATTCCAGGATATAAATCAAAGGATGCAGCAAAAAACTGGCAAATCCTATCCGGAACCGGTATTGGAGCGGTTGGCACAGATGACAGCGGATTGTCTTTCCAAGAATCCGGAAAAACGTCCGACGGCGGAACAGGTATTGCTTGGATTACAGAACATGGGTTTGTCCCATTGGGAAAGTGAACAGTACAATATTCAAGATGTATCGCAATTGACTGGGGACTCCGCGGAAATTCAAGAACAAATTGAATATCAACGGCAAATTCGTCAACAATTCCCATGGATTGAGGGGGCCTAAAATAATAGAAAAAAGCTCCCAGCGTTCCCCACCTTTTCCAATCCGGATTTTGTTCCATCGGAGATTCCGTGGACCGTGTCGGAACTTCTGGGGCCGGAAGTCAAAAATTAAAAAATATTTTTTTATTTAATGTATAATTTTTCGAAAAAGATGTAATTTTTTAGGAAAAAATACGATCGACCTGTTCCAGTGCGGGAATTAGAGTTTGAATTTCCTCGGGGGTGTTATAGGGAGCCAATGAAATACGAACTGTCCCATGAACATTCAGTGCCGCCATCAAGGGTTGGGCGCAGTGGTGTCCTGCCCGACCCGCGATTCCTTCGCCGTCGAAAATACTCGCGATGTCATGGGGATGGATATGTTTATGGGCGAAGGATACGATTCCGGTGCGATGGTTATGCGGTTTTAAAACCTTAATTCCTGGGCTGTTGGAAAGGATTTCCAGAAGTAAATTTTTCAGTTTTTCGCTATGGATTTGTACCGCTTCCCAGTCCATTGATCGGAGAAAACGAATCGCTTCCCGTAAGCCGGCAATCCCCAAAATATTGGGAGTCCCTGCTTCGAAACGGGCCGGTATTTCCCGAAACGTTGCCGGATGATCGAAGCGCACCCGTTCGATGATGCCTCCACCCACGTGGTAGGGCTTAAAGTTTTCGAGTAGGGAAGCGCGGCCGTAGAGCCAACCGATACCCGTTGGTCCGAATGCCTTATGCGCCGAGGTTAGGAAAAAATCACACTCCATGTCCTCGACATCAATGGGGCCACAGCCCATCGATTGGGCACCATCGATGATGCAGATCGCACCGACGGAATGTGTCATTTGTGCGATTTTTTTGACCGGATTTATGGTCCCTAAAACATTGGAAATGTGGGTCACGGAAACGATTTTTGTATGTTTCGAAAGTTTTTCAGCAAAATCGTTTTCATCGAAGTCGCCCTTTTCGTCCATGGAAACAACTCGAATCGTTCCGTTGAGGCGTTGCCAGGGCAAGATATTGGCATGATGTTCCTGGATAAAGAGAATAATTTCGTCCGTTGGGGTTAGGTTTGTAAATTGGGAGGCGAGGAAATTGAGACCCTCCGTTGTACCGGAGTTAAATATAATTTCCCGAGGTTCGCGGGCATGGATCCATTGGGCAATTTCCCTACGGGTTGATTCGTAGACTTCTTCGGCCTGGGCACTTAATCCATAGACACCGCGATGCACATTGGCATTATGGTGGCGGAGATGTATATTCATAGCTTCGATGACCGGTTCAGGGAGTTGGGAAGTGGAAGCGTTATCGAAGTAAATCAACGGTTTATGGAAATGATTTTCCGTATTTAGGATTGGGAATTGTTGGCGGAACGAGTGGACATCAAAGTTCATGGAAAGGATTTGAGTATTGAAGGCATTGGGGGACGAACAAGGATTATTTAAGGGGTTAAATATTGCGGGGATTTATTGTCAAGTATTTTAGTTTTTTAGGTAGAAAATGGATAATAGGTAAAATGTTTTGGAATTTTTCCTTTGACATTTGATATAGATTTGCATTATAAATTGCATGTTAGTAGGGAAACAGGAAACAGGAAACAGGAAACAGGAAACAGGAAACAGGAAACAGGAAACAGGAAACAGGAAACAGCTAAAGCTAAAAGCATTTACGCTGATTGAAGTTATTTTCGTTTTCGCGATTATCGCAATTTTACTGGCGATTTTATTGCCGGGAATGAGTACGCTGAAACGCAGTGTGCAAAAGCTGCGGGATGTTTCCCATCTGCAAAAAATCCGGGGGGCCTGGTATGAAGCCATCGTCAATCGCGGTTGGGAG
>JAISMD010000068.1 GCA_031276935.1 Puniceicoccales bacterium | reverse complement strand
CCTATCGAGCAATGGATCTTCGATGCGATCCCTTCGATCGAAAACGGGGACAAGTTCAAAGGGGCCGTGATCGGTGGTGAATCGGATTATGGGGAGCGTGGCGGGAATTTTTTTAGCATGGATCGGAAGATCGATATTTTCTCCGCTACGTTGAATGCTCAGCGTACCGTGATCCCTTTGTTCCAGCATTTTTAGGAGATGGGAAAGGGAAAAAATTTTGTGGCCATCCAGCGCAAGCAATTGATCTCCCCTTTTCAAACCGACGCAGTGGGCGGGGGAGGTATCGAATACATGGGCGACGATCAGTTCTTGGTAGGGTTCGATACCGATCGTGCGAAAGGCATCGTGGCCCTGGGGACTCTGCTTAAGGAGGACGGGATGGACAGAAAATTCCAGGGATTGACCATTCCGGAGAACGGAGATGGAGCTAATGGGACCGAGTTGGTCACGGTTTTTACCCAGGGTGATACCGTGGATAATATCGAAAAAATTGGACGTCGGAGTACCGTCGATGGAACAAATTTGATCCCCCGTTTGCAATCCGGCCAAATAGGCAGGGGAGGGCGATGTATTACCATTATCCAATGTAATTTCGGGGTGAACGAAACCGATGCTATTATGGGTAAAGCTTGGGGGGAAATTCACGCCGTAGAAAAATAGGGCTAGGGCTAGGAAAAAGGCGAAAATAAAATTGAATATCGGTCCCATGAGAGCAATAAACACCTTATCGCTAAAAATACGGGTGGAAGGGGGAAGGTTAGAAGGGTCTTCCGGATTTTTAGGCGGAGAGAGTTGGGGTATGGAGACGAAACCACCGAGGGGGAAAAGGGAAAGGCGGAATTCGCTCCCACCGATATGTAGGGAAAATAGGCGAGGACCAAAGCCGAAGGAGAAGATAGGGACTTCCAATTTCCTAATTTTAGCGGCAATGAAGTGGCCTAGTTCGTGGAAGAAAATAGAAGCGGTGAAGGCAAGGAGGACGGCCAATATGGGTAATAGGGAAGAAAAAAACCGGGCGAAAAACATGGAACGAAAATAGTGGAGGTTCACCTAGTAGGCAAATAAAATTTCTTTCACAGGGCTCCGATGAATTTACTTATTTTAATTTGTTTTCATAAATTATCTAAATTTATTTTTTGCGCTTGCGTATTTTATTTTTTTTTGTAAAAACCTAAACATCGATGAAATGGATGGAAGCAATCGAGCTTTTGGCGCGTTATTTTCGCGTGAAGGACCACGATCCCAATGATCCGGTTTGTGAGGTTATGGTGGACGAACGTTTGGAGTTGAAAATAACCCATTTGGACCAAAAATTCCTCGCTTTTTTTGGTTATTTTACGGGTATGATTGGGGAAGGAGATTGGGTTCGTTTGAAGCACATGTTGCAATGGAATTTCGCCCGCATCGCCGAAACCTATGATACGCTTTCCTTGGAAAGTGAATCCCATCGCCTCTGTCTATTTCGCAAATGGCCTCTGGAAGAACTTTTTAAGGACAACATATTCGGAGAAGTCGAATCTTTTATAGCCAATTTAGAATTTTGGACGGACGCTTTTGATTACACGAAGGAAGTTCCTAGGGGGTCAAATTTAACGGTTTTTGGATTTTAAAATGAAAAAAGTTATTTACACAATTTTATGTTTAGGGGCGCTACAAGTTTTTTACGCATCGCTCAATAATAGCGCTCCCATATTTGCCTTTGGGACGGAGAATCAGGATAGGTCGATTGAAGAGAGGTCCATTCTCCTACCACCGATTACGTCCGTGGCGAATCCGGAGAAAAAGAAAATCGTCCACGTCGTGGATGAGCCCGGGATGTGGAAAAATTCCTCGAAGGAGAAATCGTCGGAACATGCTTCTCTCCCGAGGGAAAATAGTTTCGCACCGGTTTTCAAGGTGGAGGAGGAAAGGGCGACGGTTTTGAAAGAAAGCAGGAAAGAAGGGGTGAAGGGAGAAACGATGAATGGGAAAACGGAGGACAATGGTCAACATTCCAGGACATTTACGCCCATTGCCATGGGGACGGAACCCGTTCCATCGAAATTGCTGGAGCATAGAAATTCTCTCCAGCACACCGTTGTTGGGGATTCACAGAGACCTCTCATTGATTTAAGTTCGGTGGAAGCCGTGGAATCGATGGTATTTTCGGAGGGGGATCCGGCGGATTACATCCCCTGGAAGACGGCGGAGTACTATCATTTTGCCAAAAATCAGGATTTAAAGGAATTGATACGCAATTTTTGCATCATGCAGTCCATGGACGTTGTTATCAGCGACACGGTAAACGATACCGTCAACGGAAAATTCAGTAACATTACGCCCTATCAATTTTGGAAAGACATTATCAGTGCCTATGGTCTCGTATGGTTTTTCGATGGCAGTATGATGTATGTTTACAAGAGCAGCGAGGTGAAGGCTTCGGTTTACCAGATGAATCGGGATGAAATGCGTACCTTAGTTCGGGTTATTAAGCAGCTTAAGTTTTTGAGTTCCAATGTTACCTTTCGTCCCATGGAGACGGCGGGTATTTTGGTTGTTAGCGGTCCGCCGAAACTGATTTCTCTCATCGAAGAACTTTCTAAAAAAATTGTTATTGAACGGGTAAGTGATGTGTACGATATTCGTTCCTTCCCTTTGAAACATGCCTGGGCCTACGACATGGCCGTGAACTACCGTGGAGGCACTATGAATGTCCCCGGAGTCGCAAGTATGTTGCAGCAGATGATCGGTTCACTGAGCGGTCCGATTGGGGAGAGTAATTTGGGCGTAAGCATCGATAACTCCACGAACAACAAAGCCATTGTACAGAAAGAAATTTCCGGGGTAAAAATCCAGGATAAATCCGGAGATTCAACGACTGAATCCAAGGAAGTTAGCAAGGAAGGGAAGGATTCCCCTTTAAATCTTGGGGATATTTTCATAACCTACGACACCCGTTTAAATTCGGTTATTGTGAAGGCGAAGCGACAGGATATGCCCTTCATTGAGAACATCATTCAGCAATTGGATGTGCCGAGGGATGCGCTTAAGATTGACGTTGCCGTGGTCGACATTTCCAAGGCCGGGGCGAGGAAAATAGGATCCACATTCACGTTTTCCAAAGAAGGAACGGATCGCATCAAAATGGATTTCTCCGACAAGGATGCGGCGAGCAGCATAACACTTAATTTTAGCGATCTTTTCAGGGGTTATTCCCTAGGAGAGACGTTAAATATATTGGAGGATGTTGGTAATGCTCAGACCTTGACCCGTTCGTCGGTGATTACTTTGGATAACATTGGTGCCGTCATTGACCGTTCCAGCACGGTTTACCTCAAGGTTGCAGGGAATAAATCGGAAGGTCTCTACGAGGTTGGTATTTCCACGAAGCTCATTGTCGTTCCGCACATCATTCCCGGAGAATTCGATTCGAATGGACAACCGAAAATTAAGTTACTCATCGAAGTTACCGATGGATCCTTCGATCGGGATCCCCGTGATCAGGATGTTACTCCAAAAACATCGACCAATTCCGTCAATACGGAGGCATCGATCTACGAGGGACAGAGTTTATTCATTGGGGGGTATTTCCACGAAACACATTCCGTTAGTTCCAAGGGCTTTCCCTTCCTGAAGGATATTCCGATTCTGGGCCATCTATTCAAATCGGACAGCCGCGATAACAGTGTGATGGAGCGCATTTACATCATTACGCCTTCCATTGTTCGCATCGACGATCCCAAAAATACCCAATTGAATCGTTT
>JAISMD010000060.1 GCA_031276935.1 Puniceicoccales bacterium | reverse complement strand
CTGCCATTCGATTGGGGAAAAGCGAAACCCTTGTCCAAGGAACGGAAATTGCAATCATCGCCCTCGGGGAAAGGGTGACCACGGCCATGGAAATCAGGGAAATTTTACCCCAATTTTCTTTCACCATTATCAATGCCCGTTTCGTGAAACCGTTGGACGAGGAAATGCTATTGAATTGCGCACGGCATCACCACCATATCTATACCATGGAAGATCACGTACGATCGGGGGGCTTTGGGAGTGCGGTGATGGAATTTTTATCCGACAAAAATTTATCCGCCAAAGTACATATTTTTGCCTGGCCCGACAAATTTATACCCCATGGTTCCCGGGTGGAGGATTTGGAGAAAATGTTTCACTTCACCGTCGAAGATATGGCGGCAAAGATAAAAAGTGACCAGGAATCCTCCGTTGAAAATTAAGCATATGTTGCAATATTTTAACGGGAACTGGGAAATAACGCTTGGAAATGAGAAATAACACTGGATAAAATGAAGCCGTCTATTGACTTTAATTTTTATATGATTTTAAATCAGAGCCATGGAGATTTCGATTATTGGTGCGGGAGCATGGGGGACAGCCGTTGCGCTCAGTAGTTTTCGTGCGGGGCATTCAATAACGCTCATTACCAAATCGCGGGAAGATGCGGATGAAATTAATGGGCATCAGGAAAATATAACCTTTTTCCCCGGCATTAAAATTCCCTCTGCCATTCGGATTACCCACGAATATACTTCATTGGCGTCCTGCGATGTTTTATTTTTAATTTGTCCGTCTTCGGCCATCGATGACGTTTGTCTCCACATTAAAACCCACGCATTTCGAGAATCAACACCGATCCTTTCCTTTTGCAAAGGACTACCGGGAAGTACTTGGGAATTACCCAGTATGTACATTCGCCGCCATTTCCCTGAACATTCCTTTGGCGTGCTATCGGGACCCTCCTATGCCCGTGAGGTGGCACTCGATTTCCCAACCCAACTCGTCCTTGCTTCGGTCCATAATGGTTGTAAGGACGTTCCCATTTCTTTCAGCAATATGACTTTCCAATACAGCGACGACGTCATTGGAGTGGAATTGGGGGGTTGTTTAAAGAATATTTACGCCATAGGTGCGGGCATGTGCGATGGATTACAATTCGGGGACAATGGGAAATGTTCCTACATCAGTGCCTGTTTACGGGAAATGGTGGAAGTGGGAGTATCATTGGGCGCACAGGCGGCGACTTTCTTTGGCCCCAGTGGTTTAGGCGATCTATTGGCGACCAGTTGGGGGACGTGGAGTCGGAATCGCGGTTTCGGAGAAACGATCACTAAAAATAATAATCCACAGGAAATCGTAAATCGTTCCGTAGCGGCGATCGAGGGATATCGTTCGGCGAAAACCTTCCACAATATTTTTCAAGAAAAGGGAATTAATGCCCCCATAGTCGAGGCGATTTACGGAATTTTATATGGGCAACAGCCCTCCGTTGATCAGATGAAAGGGATTTTACTGGAGGCGACCTTTCGAAAAACTTTTTAAAAATGAAATGTCCCCAATGCGGTTGTATGGATACGAAGGTAACGGATACGCGTACGGCTCCAGATCATGGTAGCATACGGCGGAGACGGAGGTGTGAAATTTGTGGTCATAAATTTTCCACCGTGGAAGTTTATTGTAGAACGGCGCTAGTTGTCATTAAGCGGAACGGATCGGAGGAGGATTTCGATGGGGAAAAAATTGCCCAAGGCTTACAAAAAGCTATAAAATCGGATGGTGCCAAGGAACGGAAAATTGAAATCCTAATGCAAAATATTCTACGCCATATCCGTGAGCACTATTCAAAGAAAATCCCTACGGAAACCATAGGCCAAATCGTCATGGAAGAATTAAAAAGAATTGATCCCATTGCCTATCTGCGTTTTACCAGTGTTTACAAAAATTTCCGTGAGGCCTACGAATTCGAAGAAGAAGTACGGAATTTGGAACACTAGTGGGGATTTACCATTTACGGTTTTATCCTTAATCCCGTTCCGACTCTTTGGATTCTTCGTTAGGCAGCCATATGAAACATTTCCAACATTGGTGGTTTAGGTTAATGGGGATGGGTCAGATTTAGGCTTGCGAAGGTGGAATCATATGGAGAGAGTAGGGGAGTGAAGGCATCCATAGCGTTAGTTGGTCGTCCCAATGTGGGGAAGAGTCGCCTATTCAATCGTCTCACCGGGCGACGAATTTCCATTGTCCACGATCAACCGGGGACGACACGGGATGTGGTCATTGAAGAATTACCCAACGGCGTGACCTTGATGGACACGGGTGGCATCGGTCTAGGAGAGAGCCAGGAAAATGCCGATGTACGTGGAGCGGTCGAGGAACAGGTTGACTTTGCCATTGGGGCAACGGAGGTCATATTTTTCATCGTTGATGCCCGCGCTGGATGTACTCCCTTCGACTACGAAATCGCCGAAAAGTTACGCACATCGGGAAAGAAAATTTATCTCATTGCCAATAAAATTGATTCGGAGAAGGAAATCGATCGCGGTGATATTTTCCATAATTTAGGTTTAGGGGAAGTCACTTTAGCATCGGCGGAGCACGGTTACGGGGAAGAGGTTCTGCGGAAAATCATTGATCACTACGCTTCCCAGGAACCTCCCAAGGGGGAACAACCCTCCATTCCGACCATTAAAATTTGTCTATTGGGGCGGCCCAATGTGGGTAAATCTTCCATTAGCAACGTCCTTCTCAAGAAAAATCGCAGCATTATCCATGAAAATGCCGGTACGACACGGGATGCTATTCGCTGTGATTTCACCTTCGAGGAGGGGGAGAGGAAATATCTTTTCCGCCTGATCGATACCGCCGGATTGCGGGAAAAAAGGAAAATCGATAGTTCGGTGGAATTTTTTTCCACACTCCGTTCCATCGATGCGATGGGGGAAACCGATATTGTATTGCTCATCGTCGACGCACTTTCCGGGATTAGACGGCAGGATAAGAAACTAATGGATCGGATTTTAAGGGAAGGGAAATGCCTAATGCTCCTCGTCAATAAATGGGATTTGGCTTTAAAAGCCGTAGGGGAAAATCAGTTGAGCGCTTACCGTTCCATTGAGGAATTTCAGAAAAAATTCCGGGGCGCTGTGGAAGGGGAACTTTTTGCCCTATCCCAATTCCCCATCATTTTTCTTTCGGCTCAAACGGGTTATGGGATAAGGGACGTACTGAATACGGCCATTTGTCTTTTCGAACGGGCATCCCAAAATATTTCTACGGGGAAATTGAACCGTGTTATCCAGGATTTAATGGATCGCCATCCTCCCGCTGCCTCATCGGGGCGGAGTTTTAAAATTTACTACGCCGTACACAGTGGAACTTTTCCTTTCCGCATGAAAATTTTTTGCAATCGCCGTCAAAGATTGAGCGAACCCTATGAACGATATTTGGAAAAGGGTATTCGGGAGGCCTTTGATCTATTTGGTTGTCCCCTAAAATTTGAATTTGTTGACAAAGAAGTGCGCTACGGAGAAAAAACGGCTTGAGGCTTTTCAAGCAATCCTAATGATGGGGCCATTGGATCCATTTATTACAGTTCACCATCTTTCCAAGTACTATGGGCGATGCATAGCGTTGGAGGATATATCCTTTGGGATTAATGGGGGAGAAGTGGTAGGTTTACTGGGGCCCAATGGGGCAGGGAAGTCGACCACCCTGAAAATCCTTGCCGGATTGATCAATGCTACCGCTGGGGTGATTACCATTCGGGAGGAAAATATAGCCTATCGTCGCTGTCCGAAATCCTGCTCCGTGGCCGTTATGTTGGAGAATAATCCCCTGCCGTCCCATTTAACCGTTGGGGAATTTCTCCGTTTCCGTGCGGCGATGAAGGGGGTGGAAGCGAAGAATGTTCGCATCCATACGGAAAAGATGATGTCCCTAGCCGACATTCCCCGTTCCGTTCGCCGTCGGGAGATCGGTCTACTGTCCAAGGGTATGCAACAGCGGGTTGGTTTAGCCGATACGCTACTGGCCAATCCCGAATTGGTGATTCTCGACGAACCCACCATCGGTTTAGATCCGAACCAGGTCATCAAATTCCGAAAACTCATTTCCCAGCAAAGGGGGAAAAGAACCTTTATTATTTCCAGTCACATCCTTCCGGAGATCGAGAATTTATGCGATCGTTTCATCATCATTAACAGTGGGCGTCTCATTGCCAATGGAGTGATGGACGAATTGCGGGAAATGTTTTTCAAAGAACGTATTTTTATACTCAATGTGGAATGCGAACCGGAATTTATTGATCAGTTCAAGAAGCGGCAAAATTTATTCCAAGTGCGGGATGTTTCCATGGATTTGGGTCGGAATCGCCATCAATTGTCCATTGCTTTGGCGACGCAAAATATGGATGCTTTTTGGAAAACGCTCCTGGGGGAACCCGGATGGAAGCTCCTCAGTATTCGGGAAAAAACGGCAACTTTGGAAGAAATTTTCATTCAAGCGACGGAGTACACGGACAGTGAGCACACCCAATGGCACTAGGGGTACAAGTGTATGTCACTAGGATGTGAGAAGGACAAGGGAATTGCATTGTGTATAGGCTGTATATATTGACGTTACATATAACACATAATAGTATAATATTTTGAAGAAAAAATATATAATCATTGTGGTGTAAAAAATGCTTTACGCAGCTGCGAACATCGCTACTAAGTACTCCCATTGCTATGTCTGAGAAAATCGAATGGTGTACGGTCAAGTTGAATGACAATGGTAAATGGTGGTTGGAGAAAATTAGCAACGATGTCAGCATTGATACGGATTATGCGGGTATCATCGATCCGCGGCAATTTGAACACATCATCGAACTTGTTTCGCCGCTCGGTGAGTATGGGTTCCGCAACGATCTCATGGAGGATGCTTTTTTAAAATTTCGCATCCTTTCGGAGCTACCCAATAATCAGGTTAAGTTAGAATTTACGGCAACGAAGGTCCTTTCTTCGGAGGAACCCCTATTTTTGTTACCCAATATCCTCACGGATAATGAGGGTCCCTACGCAGAATTTATCGATCACATCATTCGTCTCCGTGTGAAATTGTTGAATGAGCTAATTGATTTCAAGGTACCGATGAATATGGAGGAAATAGAGGAATCGATGCGGGAGAAATACCAGGAAAAATATATCGAAGGAAACACGGTCCATGTTTTCGATGAAATTGTCGATATTTTGGAGTACACTCCGGCGGGCTATGACATTGTGAAGCACGGCGAATTCGAGGAAGAACATGAAAATCGGGAGGAATATCTCATTGAGGATGAAACCTTCGAGGCCGATGAAACCGATTGGGATGATGAAGAATTACAAAAATTAGAAATCGCGAACCCATGATTCCCATCGAAAACATTGAAGATATTATTCCCCATCGTCCACCGTTTTTATTCGTCGATCGCATTGTGGCTTTGGAGGGCAACAGGATCGTCGGCGAGAAAATTTTTCCGGAAACGAGCGATTTTTTCAGGGGGCATTATCCGGGGAACCCCATTACTCCCGGTGTTATTTTATGCGAAACGGTCTTTCAAACCGCAGCCGCTTTAATTCTGAAACTTTTTCCCCTGGAGAAGGGGACGACTCCGGTTTTGGCACGCATCGAAAATGCACGCTTTAAATCCATCGTAAAACCCAACGAGATTTTACGGATCGAAGTCACATGTGGCGAAAAAATGGGGAAATTTTTCATGATGGAGGGGAATGTTTTCAAGGAAGGAAACGTCCTTGCCCTCAACACAAAATTTTCACTGGCGTTGGCCTAAAGGTCTAAAAATTAGATCTAAAAACTAAAATTATTTCCCAGTGATTTCCCTTTGTAGTAAAAATTTCCCCAAAAAATTTAGGATAATCGCCTTTCCCTTATTTCTTCTCCGATCAGCCCGATGACACGGGCTAGGTCGTAACTTCCTTCCAGGGATTTATTTTTTCGGGAGCGTAGGGTAACGGTTTGCTCCGCCTGTTCCCGGTTACCGATGATGAACATGTGGGGAATTTTTTCCAATTCACTGCGACGAATTTTCGCACCTAATTTTTCCGACGATTCATCCAGGGATGCCCGTATTCCGCTTTGGCGAATTTGCGATAGAACCGCCCTAGCGTAGGGAATATGGTCATCGCTTAGGGGTAGAACGCGAATTTGCTCCGGGGATAACCATGTGGGGAAATCTCCGGCAAAGTGTTCCATCAATAATCCACAAAAGCGTTCCAA
>JAISMD010000058.1 GCA_031276935.1 Puniceicoccales bacterium | reverse complement strand
GTGATGGTTCTGCGGAAAAAATCGGCCGCAAAGAGTTTGGAATCCTGTCCTATTTTGCCCAGAATCCGCATCTCATTTTGAGTCGGAAGAGCATTATTCACAACGTATGGGGAGAGCACGCCAATGTCAAAAGTCGTTCCCTTGATCAATATATTGTCAAGCTGCGCAAATTATTCAGTGCCCATGGAATTGATACGGAAGAAGCGGTTCGTACTTCCCACGGCATTGGCTATACCTATGCCCCTCGGGTCTAATTTTTAGAGCAATTTTATTCTTAACGGAAAAAGATTTTACTAAAGATTGCTTGCCAGTTTGTGGGCTGCGATGATGCCGTAATTCATGGCGCCAAGCCATCCGGACATGATGATGCCCACGGATCCCGCATGGTAAAGGCCCTTTATTTGTTGCGGTAATTCCATCGAAATATCCAATCCTTCGAATTTTGTTCCAAAAGAGGTGCCCTGGGGATGTCCCGCGTAGCGGAAAAGTGTTTTAGGAGTAGCGGCTTCGCTGTAATCGATTTTCCTGCGGATATCGGGAATGAATTTCTCCAGGCTGAGAATACTGTCCCCAATGATGCGTTGTTTTTCTTGCTTGTAACGATCCTTGTCCAGAGACGCCCAATCTTCCCAGCGGGCATTCATGGAAGCAACGATGGCATACATCGGCTTGCACTGGGGGCGCGTTTTGGGGTAATAGATGGAAAATGTGCGACTCCGCGTATGAAAATCCTTCAACCGAGCACTGTCAAAGCGTTCATCTTCGGAAGTGAAAATCAAATCCCCAATATCGTCGATGGTTTCCCCCTCCCGAATTCCTAAATAAACCTGGCAGGAACTACTATTAATGCGCACACGTTTTAACTTTTCCAAAAATTGAGGATCAAAATGAGTCTCGCCCACTAAATCTTTGATCGTGTGGAGAATATGCCCATTGGAGAGTACCGCAGCACATTGGACATCGATTCCATTGGCGCGTACACCCATCACCCTACTGTCCTTTAACAGAACGCTTTCGACCCTACTGCGCGTAAAAATATGGACGCCTTTTCTGGAAAGTTCGTCGGTCATTTTTTTGATGAGAAGATCGGTCCCACCTTCGAAGGTATAAACGCCCTTGTCCATGAAATTGGAAAAAACAATGCCGTAGGTTATGGCCTCATCGTCCATGGTGGAACCATTGGCATAGGCAATGGGCTCCATCAATAAACGGTGTATATCGCCACGTCCGGGGAAAAATTCTTCGAAAATATCCCGCGTAGGACGGCGATCTCCGTCGTAAAAATTCATTTGCCGCAACCGTGCAAAAAAACTTTCCACCGTCGCCTCAGGGATTTGAAAATTCCTAATCAATATGCGGATAAAATCTTCGCGGGTGAACGTGGTTTCGATGTCGAACTGGGGATTGGAAAAGCGAATTCGTTTGAGTTGCACAATACTTTCGGCGATCTCCGGCGACCAATATTTGCGGCAGGATTTTACCATCCCGAATGGAAACCCGTGGAGAGAAACATCGAAAATGTGATTCCTCCGAGAGAAATAAGCGGCGAGACCACCCAATTGGTAATGTTGTTCGAATAGGGCAACCCTGTGACCCAACTTCGCCAAATAATTAGCCGCCGTTAAACCGGCTAAACCACTGCCAATAATAGCAACATCGTAGGTCATTCCCCGTTCCAGAGTATTCGTCATGGCAATAGATTTAAAAGAGAACCACCAATCTTCAAGAAAATGTTACCGAAGCCGTTGCATACCATTGAATATTAATATAAAATAGAATCGAAAATGAAGATCCAAAAAAACAATACTAGAAGTAACTCCCTCCTCCAAGGAGAATACCGTCGTCGTAAAGCGCCGCAACCTGACCATTGGCCAATGCTCGCTGTGGCTTTTCAAATTCAATAACCGCCTCATCGGGCGATGTCCTTTCGAAGTAGATCTCCTGGTAGGGATCCCGATAGCGGGGACGACACGAAATATTGCAACGCTCCGCCAAAGCTTTGTTCGTATGACTCAAATTGCAGAGACGAAACGTTTTTCCATAGAGAATTTTTTCACTTTCAAAGGCTACCCGTAGTTCGTTGCGCCGTAGGTCCTTGCCGACAACGACATAGAAATTATGGTCCGAATTGGAAGGAATATCGAGACCGTGGCGCTGCCCTATGGTAAAAAAATGTAAGCCTTCGTGCCGCCCCACAACCCTACCTTCCCGGTTAACGATATCGCCGGGGTTTTTGGGAAGATAATGGGACAAAAAATCTTGGATGCGTACCTTCCCTAGAAAGCAAATACCTTGGCTGTCCTTTTTGTTGGCCGTTGCAAAGCCATGGGACTGAGCTAAACGACGTACTTCGGATTTACTCAATTCCGCTAACGGGAATTCCGCATGGCGAATCTGCTCCTGCTTTAAATAGGCCAAAAAATAGGTCTGGTCCTTATCTTTGTCCTTCGGTTCCATAAGATCAAAACTCCCATCACTGTTTTTTCGTTTCCTACAGTAGTGTCCCGTCGCCATGGCCCGACTTCCACCGGCCCTTGTCATTTCAGCTAGGGCTCCAAATTTAACGAATTGATTGCACAGGATATCGGGATTCGGCGTCGTACCATTGCCATAGCCCCCAATGAGAGGGGTCACCACAAATTGCCTGTAAACATCGATCATGTTGATAACCCTGAAATCAATGGCCAACGTCGCCGCAACCTGTCGCGCATCCTCCATATCCCTCCGCCAAGGACACTCCCCCAATGGGGAAGAAATATCATCGTTGTGCCAGGTACGCATGTAAACTCCCTCCACTTCGTACCCCAATTCCTTGACGAGCAATGCGGCTACGGAACTGTCCACTCCCCCCGACATCGCTACCGTAATCTTCTCCATCGCTCCAAGTTTTGAATGGATTACCGAGCCGTTGACAACGCCAATTTTATGAAACTAAATCGCAACCTTTTCCCAAATCCCCCGCATAATACTTGAAAGTTTTTCAAAAAAATCACGGGCGATCACAATCGCATAATGCTTTTTCGCCGGAATTAAATAAATTTCCTCCTCCATTTCGAGGACTTCGAATCGGGAAGTGCCATTGATTTCCAATGAAATTTTTTCCCGGGGCATCGGATCCGATATCTCCCCAACGGGAATAACGTCCAATGGCTTTACCGCAGAAAAAAAAGATAGTAGTGCCGGGACATCAAAATTTTCTAAGGACCGCAGGTTTTGGGATTTTTGGGAGAATTGGAAGCTACTCCATTCTCCGGATTCGTTGCAAGACAAAAATAATTTTTGTTCCCCATGGGCAATGGTGAGGGATTTAATCTCCGGGAAAAGCGATCGCGTGGATAAAAACCGCAGCGGATGGTCCAGGACTTCGTTCCAAGGTACGGGAAATAGCGCCCCCCCATCGTTTAACCAACCGTAGAATACCGTTTTCCCTGAACCTTTTTTTCTAAAACGTCCATAGGTTACATTCCTTTTTCTCTGCTGTTCATCCACCACCGTGAGGGTCAAATGGGGAAGCCTATGGAAAGTATGGTCAGCGAATGCCACTCCCTTCTCCTCTCCTAGGAATTGGGCGAAAAAATAATCCTCCTCCATGGGGAAAACCTCCAGGGAAGTCATCCATTGCAAAAACTCATGGAGGGAGGGTTCATCGGCTCCAATCTCCATGGGCTGACTAAAATTCCAATGACCATTGTTCCTGGTGAGGGAAAAATATTGTTTCGGTTCGTGAAAAGTAAAACTAAGACTTTCAATGGTATCCGCATTGAAGGGAAAAATCTTTCGCTGACACCAAAAACCAATCCCTTCCCTAAGCATTTCATCTAAATTTTGTAGCGACGGAGTTGCTTTTCCTTCAGGGTTGCCTTCGAATACCTTTTCCGTTGAATCCCTCAGGTGCAAAATAATCCTATCCCCCGAAGAAAAATCAGGATCTTCCCCTAAAATCTGAAAAAATCGCTGGACGGCAAATAAATTTACCGGCCAAGAAAAAGGTTGAATCATTTGCCAATTGTTTTTCCTTTTCTTTTCTAGCATAATGTTTCCATTTTTCGATCGAATTTCGATGCTGCACACATTGTGTTCCCCATAGGAAATCCGTTGTCCCGGATCCGTTTCGTCCAATGATAAATCCTTTTTCAAAAGAAAATGGGGGTAGCTAATAAACCCAAGCACGAAAAGAATGGCGAATAGGATCGTCGTCAGCAATAATCTCACCGGAAATTCCTCCGCATGTGACCGATGATCCAACCGATTAATAATAATAATAGGGGGATAAAAAGTAGCATTTTCCCGATATTCATAAACTCGGTTTTGGATAGTGTAATTTTATAGGATTCCATCATCCGCGTTCCAATGGAGTCGGAGTTTAAATTATCGTCGTCCATGAGCCAGGTCACCATGGCATTCCATAAAACCTTGTTGCCCAAAACACAAAAACGATTGTTCGTTATAAAATTAGCGCTGCCCACCACCAATAATTTTCCTCCACCGTGTCCCGTCCCTTCATCCACGATCTCCTCGGATAGGGTCGCGATGGGAACCGGTCCCATCAGGTCCTCCGTCGAATTGTATTTCGGTTTCGATTGGAGATAATCCAATTTGGCAAATGTCTTTTCGCCGGAAAATAATAGGGAGGTTATTCTACGGTGCTCCACCGTCGAGCCAATATCCCTGCGAACGGGCTGACATAAACCTAAAAATGCCGCCAATTGCATGTCCAGGAGAGGTTTCGTAATTTTATGTTCCGCAAAGTGATCGATGATATTGTCCCCGGAAAGGCCTAAATGCTCACCGTTTTCATTCATAATTAACATGTCATCGGCTAGAATTCCCCAGTCGAAAAAGAAATCTTCGAAACCACATAGCTTCGGCGGTGAAAGTAGGATGAGCACATTCCCCCCACGCCGTAGGAATGTTCTTAAAACCTGAATCTCGCTTTCCGTAAAATTAGTCTGTGCCCCGGCAATGATGAGGAGTTTGGCATCCTTTTCGAAAATATATTCCGCTAATTTGATCTTCTCCACCACATAACCCCTTTGCCTCAGCAACTCCCGCGCAACGGAACTGCCGTAGAGGGGATGGACACTGCCACAATCAATTTCCCCATGGCCCGTTGAAAAAAATACTTTCTTGGCCTCCTTCTTGGAAAACTTGAAAAGTTCGTTCGAAATGATTCGTTCGCCACAAAATCCCGATGCGATCCCGTCCTTGAATTCGTAGAAATCAAAGGCCGGAATTACTCGAAAATTCCCCCCACTCGCAATGATAACACCGTTGGTCGTCATGGTCCCGAATTTGAGCGCCAATTCCTCCGCTACACGCGGCTGCTGAACGACATCTATGAACTTTACCCGAATGCGATCCGGTGCCACGTGGCAATATTCCTTCAATAAATTCCGTAAATCATTCACGAAAAAAGGAATGCTGTCGTCCGAACTATTGTGGCCGTAGAATAGGAAAATTTCCACCGGGTCCTCCAGGGAAGTAACAACGTCGAGGGAAAATTTTTCGAGGGCAAAATTATGTCCCCTCTGCCGATCAAAGCGATAAAAATGACGCATGGAAAAAATATTTATCCCAATCACAGTGAATATAATACAACCAATGGTCAGTATTTTATTGAGCAATTTTATCCTGCGAGCCCACTTAAAATCCTCTAAAAATGACTTGGCCATAGAATCCTGAGGCGTATAATCGAATAAAATTACTTAATCTGTAAACCGCCACGCCCCGAATCGGGATGTAAATGTTCCCCGTTGTCCATCTCAATGACTAGAGATTCCCCACGATTGAAATAAATTTGAATCGGTTTCTTATAGCTAACCATCTTTTCATCACCCTTTTTTAAGACCCCGGAAAAAATTTTCGACTTATCTTCCCCGTCCCGAACCATAACCTTTACCTCGCCACTGGAACGGATGACCACCTTCTTTTCAATGAATTCCCGCACATCCTCCGCCGTTCCCTTGCGACCCGTATCCCCAAGATAGGAAAAAATACCGTACAAAATGAAAAAAAGTAACAGAATACTCCCTAAAACTACACCGCTAACCTTGAACATCATCATCCGGTTCATGGGTTCATCTGGCGAAACACTGGGAGAAGAAACGTTGTCCAAATCGTCATCGAAGGAAGTCTTGATGTGGTCGTGATTGACCATCTGTGCCTTCTTGGCTACCTGGGAAACCATCTCACGGCGCTTCTGCGAGGATTCCAATGTCTCAAAGGGGCGAATGGGACATTTACCCATCATCTCTTCTTCGTCCAAGCCCAGGAAATTGACGTAGGATTTGTAAAATCCACGCTTGTAAATATTGGGCAAATTGAAATTAAAACTCCCATCCTCCATGGCTTCAATGTATTCCCTGCGAATGCGTAGGGCCTCCGCTACTTCATCCAGGGAAAATCCTTTCTTCTGCCGCGTCTCGGAAAAAATTACTCCAATGTTCTCGTTCATAGAATCTGTAAACCTATCTATAAAACTTCCCCAAAGCATACAATCTATTTTTCTGAAAAAAATACCCCTTCCCGTTTTTTTGCAAAAATTTCTTCAAGAATCTTCCATGGAGAATCACGGTGCCAATCCATCGCCGTTGCAAATATGGGGAATGGCATTGACCAATAATTTGGTATAGGGATGTTTGGATGCGGTACAAATTTCCGACGCCGTGCCCCACTCCAATAACTTTCCATCCCGCATGACAATGATATCACGGCAAATGTGGGAAACGGCAGCGATGTTGTGGGAAACAAATAGAAGGGCAATTTGCTTTTTCCGATTCAATGAAGTGAGCAGGGAAAGGATCTGTTTTTGGGAAAATAGATCACAGGCACTGATGATTTCATCGCACATCAGTAATTCCGGATTCACCGCCAATCCCCGGGCAATGGATAGGCGCTGCCGTTGACCACCACTCAATTCCCTCGGTAGACGGTGGAGTAGCGAATCATCCATCTCCACGGAATCCAGTAATTCCCCTATGCGTAAAAATTTTTCCCTAGCCGTTAAATGGGGAAAATGTATGTCCAACGGCTCCGCCAATATCTTTTCCACGGACATCCTCGGGTCCAATGTACTGCAAAAATCCTGGGGAATCATCTGTATTTTTTTTCGGAAAGGGGAAAATTCTTTCTGCGAAAAATGGGTCACGTCAACGCCGTCGATAAAAATATGGCCACTCCTTATGGGAACAAATTTACAAATCGCCTTCAATAGCGTTGATTTCCCGCCACCACTTTCCCCCACAATCCCCAGGGCTTCCCCCTTCGCCAGGGAAAGGGATACGCCGTTGACCGCAACTAAAGTACGCCGCTTCCACCAGGGAGCTCTCCGTCGATGGATGTAGTCGACGACCAACGAATCTAATTTTAATATATTTTCTGCCTCCACCATTGCTAACCAAAATTAAACCCTGGAAATAAAATACAACTCCCAATTAATGTTTATCATTGGCCTAGCAATTTTTTAAAAAAACAAAAGTTTCGCCCCAAGGAATGGAAAATGAAACTCGGGCTTGACCTTTTCCTTCCACTGCACAGTTTTTAACAATAACATGACAAAGGAACATATCGACATCGATCACATTGCGGCACTGTGTAGAATCGCGTTGACCGACGAAGAACGGAAAACGTTTTCCCAGCAACTGGACACCATGATCGCCTACCTGGATCAATTGAAGACCGTGGATATCGGTGACTGTGAACCCATGGTGCAGGCCCTGGATCTACACAACGTTCTCCGTGCCGACGAGGGAGAAGTGAGCTTCCCGGTAGAAGTTGCACTGATGAATGCCCCCGAGAAAAAAAATAACCAAATCCTTGTCCCCCGAATTGTGGAGTAATTATGGAAACGCTTTGCTTTGAATCCGTTGAAAACTTGTCCCAAATGTTGGCCGAAAAAGCCATATCTTCCGTGGAATTGACGGAGATGTTCATTGGGCGCATAAAAAATATAGATCCCAAGGTACAGGCATTTCTGTACTTGGACGAAGAGCGATCTCTCCGATTGGCAAGGGCATCCGATGAGCGCCGCGCCAAAGGTCAAACACTCAGCCCCATCGACGGTATCGCCGTGGGCATGAAGGACCTCATTGCCGAAGAAGGTCAAACCCTAACCTGCGGTAGTAAAATTTTGGAACATTATATTAGTCCCTACGACGCCACGGTCACGCAGCGTTTGCTGGGGAAAGGAGCCGTACTCCTCGGACGCCTAAATTTGGATGAATTTGCCATGGGATCCTCGACGGAAACCTCAGCCTATCAGAAGACGCACAATCCCTGGAATTTGGAATATGTTCCCGGAGGAAGCAGTGGGGGGAGTGCGGCGGCGGTTTGTTCCGGCGAAGTCCCTTTATCATTGGGTTCGGACACGGGAGGTTCCATCCGGCAACCGGCGGCATGCTGCGGCATTGCCGGTCTAAAACCAACCTATGGTCTCGTTAGTCGCTACGGCCTATCGGCACTGGCCAGTTCCCTGGATCAAATCGGTCCCTTTGCCCGTAACGTAGCGGATCTGAGTATGCTGTTGGAAATCATCGCGGGCCACGACGAACGGGATTCCACGAGCTGTAACGTTACCATTCCACCCTATCGCGCTCTCCTAAAAAACACTCAACAGCCCCGTCGCATCGGTGTACCCAGGGAATATTTTTCCGAGGGCATTGACGGTGAAGTGCGACAGGCGGTCTTCGAAGCCATCGAATTTTTCAGGGCTCAGGGACACAGGATCGTCGATATTTCCCTACCCCATACGCCCTATGCTATCCCCGTTTACTATGTGGTTATGACCGCTGAAGCTTCTTCCAATTTGGCTCGCTACGACGGTATTCGCTATAGCCACCGTAGTCGGGAAGCCACCGATGCGATGGATATCTATTTCAAATCGCGGGCGGAAGGCTTTGGCAGCGAAGTCAAGCGGCGCATTATGCTGGGAACTTACGTATTGAGCAGCGATCACCACGACGCCTACTACGTCCGTGCCCAAAAGGTTAGGACGCGTATCCGGGAAGATTTTATGAAAGCATTCCGGGAAGCCGATGTCATTTTGGCCCCGACAGCACCTACAACGGCATTTAAATTCGGGGAAAAATTGAATGATCCTCTGAAAATGTACATGAGTGACGTCTGTACCGTCTCCACCAATTTGGCAGGATTACCGGCATTATCCATCCCCTGTGGCTTCTCCAAAGCAAAAATGCCCATCGGATTACAATTCATCGGAAAAGATTTCCATGAGCATGAAATACTCTCCATCGCCTACCAATTCGAAAAAGCCCACGATTTCATTCACCAATTCCCGCCCATAAATTGAGTTCGGAAATTCTTAGGAATCGGAATTTGCATCGCGCGGTGAACGATAACTAGAAATTTTTGGAAGAAGAAATATCGGAATATTTTTCCTTCCCCGTATTTTTCTACGCGAAGGAAGGTTATTTGACCATTCAATTTGCCGAATCCATCTAATTGGAATCGACGTAGCGGGCAATGTTTTCGATTTTCCACGTGGAGACTTTATCGCCCATGGTTAGCTCCACGTCGTCCCCTACTCGCCGGGAAAGGAGGGCCTGCGCCAACGGTGTTTTGTAGGAAAGGATATGCCGATCGGGATCGCTATCCCAAGCACCTAAAATCGCATACTCCACCGTTTCACCGGCCTCACCACCATCGGATCGGAGACGCACAATACTCCCAATGCCCACCGTGTTTTTATCAACTGCGGAAAAATCAATAATGTGTGCCTTCTTGAGATCGATCTCCAGTTGATCGCGACGGGAAAGTAATAATTCCTGATCCTGACGGGCCATCTTATATTCCGAATTTTCGCTGAGATCACCGTGTTCCCGAGCGGTTTCAATGGCCTTCTTATTGGCAGGAATTTTTTCGTTAATCAAAATTTCATACTCCTTTTTCTTCGCGTCGAAACTCGTACGCGATACTATCAGGGAATTATCTTCCAAGCGCTTATCACTTACCTTTTCGGAAATTAATGACTGCACCGAAGGAAACTCTTTGATGAAACGTGCCAATAATAATCGTTTCGTCAGGGCGTCGAACCATTGATTCTGCATCAGCATTTGACATAGATCCCTCGCATTCTCCTCGCTGGCATCGGAAAGTAAATCCCGTATCAAATTGCGATCCTCGCTCACTAACTCCGCAAGGGGAATACGCTTGGATGACGTACTCGCCAGGGCCTCGGAATCAATGGCTAAAAAAATTGCCTTCAGTAACTTGAAATTGATGAGCTCTTTGGAGATGATATCCGCAAACTTACGCACATGGCGATTCTTAATAATCCAATGTAATAGGGGGGATTTCAATGAGCATTCGTTGAGCCAACGCCGGAAACATTCCTTCAAAAAATCATGGCAACCCCGTTCCGTCAGAAATAGTATGCATTCGTTGGTAAAGCGCCCCTGACTGTTGCGTAATAAATGGGCGCAACGCATCTCCCATTCGTCGGGGAAAGCACAGGTCACCAGTAATAAAAAACGCTCGAAGTAGGAAGCCGGTAATTCCTCAACCAATTTCCCTAAATTATTGCAATCGCGAATCAGGGATTCCGCCGTCGGCTCAAAATACTCCATGTCCTCCCCAATAACTTCCGTCAAATCGTTGCGGATCCAACAACACATCAATTTCTGTGCCGTCGATAGGCGCTTATCATTGCCCGCCATAATGTGGTTCAAATCATCCAATACCCCCCGGATCTCCGTGGCCATGGCAATCTGACTCTCCCGGGAGAACTTTAAAATCCGAGCGGCAATCTCAATCTTCTTGGCCGGATCCTTGTGCATCTGGATCTGCTCAATAACCTCGTCCTCCACACTAATCGGCTGCTCGCGGAAAACATAGGTGTTGGAACGTTTGGGAGAAAGCACAATGAAAGGATCCTTGGCCAATAGTTTTTTTACCACAGTCCACCAACGACGGAATTCCTTTTCCCCGAGAATGCGCTTGAAAATGAACTCAATCTCACTTAACGCTAACTCCTGATGGGGATGATTTTCGATGAGGGAAAAGAGGAGTTCCACGGGTGTGTTTTTTACCCGTTCTTCGATGGCTTTGGGATCAATTTTGTACTGAACTAAAATGTGGTTCTCGGCAAGAATATCCAACTTCTTCGCACAAAAAACCGGATCCATTAACCGCTCTTCCCGATCCTCAAAAATAATTTTTAATTTATTCAGGACGGGATCGTAGGCTTCAATGTGCCCCAATCCCCAACTATTGTGTATGCAATAACTTCCTTCCTTTATATTTTCTAGTTTGACGAGTTCCCTATCCAGAAGGGGTTGTCTCCGTACAATCTGTTCAATAACCGTTTTATCCATCTTATTTAAATGACCCGTTCTAGTTTCTTCAATAAGGATTAGGTTTGTCAATTATTTTTTAATCAATTATCTTTTTATTGACCATCGAGCTTTGCGGTTTTGTTGTTGCGGTATGAAGAAAATCTTTATAGTACCTGCCATTCGCTAGGATGAGTTCCATAGAAAATAAATTACAAATAAGCGTAGTGATTATCGCAAGGAACGCTGAACAATGCATCGGCCGTTGCTTGGAAAGCGTATACCGTTGGGCCCAGGAAATCGTGGTGGTTACCAACGACTGCATCGATCAAACGGCTTCCATTGCCCTTTCCTTCGGAGCTCGGGTCATCGATCATCCATGGCAGGGATTCCGTGCGCAACGAAACTTCGCCCGAGGACTCGCTTCCACACCCTGGCTGCTCTCCATCGACGCCGATGAAGCGGTTTCCGAAGAATTGAAATGCTCCATCATGGACTTCATCGCCAAGGACGAAAATAATTACAATGGAGCTTCCTGTGCACGGTTGACCTATTTTCTGGGGAAAAGCGTCACCCATGGGGGACTTTATCCCGACAAAAGTATCCGGCTTTTCCGCAAAGATAAAGGCAATTGGGAAGGAGATAGTAGCCACGAACGCCTACGGGTCCAGGGCGAAATCTTCCCGTTGGAGGGTAATCTATTGCACTACTCCCACGGCTCGCTCCAGGAGCAAATCGAACGCCTACTGGTTTATGCCGAACACTTCGTCAACGAACACAAGGGGAATTCCATTTCCAGTTGGAAAATCTGTTCCCAAACCTTCTCCTGTTTCTTCAAGCGCTACATTCTGAAAGCGGGATTTTTAGACGGTTTTCGCGGATTTTACATTGCCCTACTGGCGAGTTTCTTCCGCCTCTACGAATACACCCGATTGTACGAACATAATCTGCAACAAATCTCTTCGGAAAAACAATCCCCACATAAAATTTCCCCCATTCGAGGACGTTTCTAGTTTACAAATATCCAATTCCGGTGCATTGGGAATATTTATGGAAAAATTTTTGCCCAAGATTTTGGATTTTATTTTCCCTCGCCATTGTTGCATTTGTAATCGCTACCTGGGCGACTCCCCCTACCGCTATCTCTGCGAAACATGTTCCCGGGGAATTATTTTCCTCGGATCTAATTTATGTCAGAAATGCGGCTACGATTTCGGTGAAATTAGTTTTCACGGCCCTAAACTTTGTCCCCGTTGCCGGGAAAGAGGGGAAAGGGAATTCCGATTCCGAGCGCTGCGATCGGCGGTCCGATTAAATCCCTTCGCCAAAGGTTTACTGCACCGATTTAAATACGAAAATGGTGAATATCTAGCCCAGGATTTATGCAAAATCGCTCAGCAAAACAGTGCTTTCATGGAGCTCATCGGTGACAGCATCATGGTACCGGTTCCCCTCCACTGGCGGCGACGATTTTTCAGGGAATATAACCAGAGCGATCTGTTGGCCCAAAGATTGGCTAAACTTCCCATCGCCATGGAGGTTCTCCCCCTATTGAAACGCATTCGCCATCGGCGTCCACAGGTCGAGCTCCGGGCTTCGGAACGGCGCACTAATGTGGAAAATATCTTCACCGTTAATCCAAAATTCAAAATCCCATTCTCCAGAAAATTGGTGGTCTTCGACGACGTCGTAACCACGGGAGCAACCATCGATGAATGTTGTAAAACATTGCAAAAATATGGATTTTCCAATATCTATGCGGCTACATTTGCCCAAACAATCAAAGATTAACCCGGATTAAAAACGAATCCAGATTTGCCTTTTATACATATATATATATTTTGCTCCAATGGCAG
>JAISMD010000025.1 GCA_031276935.1 Puniceicoccales bacterium | reverse complement strand
CCAATTCTGTTCCTTGACGATTTCATCGAATAATTTCGACGCAATCGCTCTATCCACTTGCTCGTCCAATTCCTTCGTGTGGCGAGAACGAATCAGCGTTAAAGGTACTTTCCCCTTTCGAAATCCGGGAATTTTTAAATCGCGGCCAAAGGATTTTAAAACACGATCTTCTTCGCTTTGAATGCTATCCTTTTCGATAAAAACAATGGCTTCCTTGCGAACCGAATTAATGGACTTAATTTCGCTTTTCACAATCTTTCCTTTCCCTCTTTAAAGAGGATCGTAGTGCCGTCAATCCTATAAAAATTTATAAAGTTATATTCCCGTTAATTTTTTTGTTCCGCGATGGATTTTTTCCAATGGGGCTTGCTCATGGAGGCGATGATGAGGGGCGGTACAATCAGTAATATATTTCCAACGATCATGATCCAGGCGTAGGTCACTTTGTTTTCGAAATGAATTTCTTCCGGAGGGAAAAATCCAATGACGTAGCAAATTGCACAGGCGATAATCGCCAGCGAACTCACTAAAATCATTCCGAAATTTCCACCGGGTACTCGGTAGCTGCGTTTCACATTCGGATATTTGAAGCGGAGGATGATGCCGGTAATGAACATGAGAATGTACATGAGGAGCAGCGTTTGTGCCGTTACCGCTACAAAGATCCAGAAACACGTCTTTACGGAAGGAATGAAGAGAAAAATGAGCGAAACTCCCGTGACCGCACCGGCTTGGCCGATCATAATGGCGGAGGGCATACCATTGCCGTTGATTTTTTGGAACGATGGCGGTAAATTACCACTCTGAGCCGTGGCGAGCATTCCCCGTGCCGGTCCCGCAACCCAGGCGATAAACCATCCCAATGTTCCGATGACCATTAGCCAGGCAATGCCTTTGGTGAATGCAGATAAACCAAATTGGGCAAAAAGCGATTCGATGGCTTGGATGACCCCGGATTCAAGGGTTAGAACTTCCTTCGGCACCGATAGGGCAATGCTGAGCGATCCCAGTAGGGAAATAACGAAAATTAATAGGGTGGAAAGAAGAATGGCCCGGGGGTAGTCCCGTTGGGGATTTTTAACGTCCTGGGCGTGGGCAGCGGACATTTCTAAGCCGGCGAAACCCAACAGTACATTGAGTAAAAAGACAAATTGTTCCGGGGAATCCAGTTTGGGTGCTAGGGCGGAGAGGGAAAGCGGTGTAAAGGATGGATGCCCGGCAAAAAGCCATGCCGTACCTAACCCAATGATGATTGCAGCGGGAATAATTGTCCCTAAAATGGAACCACAGTTGGTCACAAAACTGGCCCATCGCATGCCCCTGAGTCCGACCCATGTTCCTACCCACGTCACCAATAGTACGACGGAAAAGACATAGTAATTATTATCGGCAAGCTCGACGTGTCCGGTGGCGTAGGCCAACACCGACGCCAGGTAAACCAACGATGCCGGAAAAGCAACGGCGTTGGAAATAAGCTGTAGCCAAATCGCTAGAAAACCGAGACGATTTCCCATTGCCTTGTTTACCCAGTTAAAAATACCCCCTTCTTCGGGGAATCCCGTTGCCAATTCCGCCGAAATTAGAGCCGTCGGAATGAGGAAGAAAATAACGGAAAAGGCATAAAAAAATACCATTCCTAAACCGTAGGCCGCCATGGACGGTAGATTACGCAGATTAATGACCGCCACACAATTAATCATCGCTAGGGAAAAAATCCCTAGGCCCTTTAATTTACCCGGTTTCATGGAGTGAGATTCTGAAGACACAGTCCTTCAAAGAAGGAGATCTTTTAAATAATGTCAACAGATTTAGGAGGAGTTTTTAAAAATTTTTCCCGAGGGAGTGGGCAAAGGTCAGTAGATCGCGAAAAACGGTGATCGTTCCCCGGCGAATCAGTTCCACACAATGGGGGGAACGGGGGTATTCGGATTCCAACAGAACACCCTTTATGCCGGCATTAATACCGGCAAAAGCATCGGTTTCCTTATCGCCAACCATGTAGCAGCTGTGGCGTTCCAATCGGTATTTTTCCACCATTTCGTTGATGAATCGGGGGGAAGGTTTACGGTAATTCTCCGGAGAATAGGTTGCTTCGGAGGCGATGCAGATTTCCGTGAAAGGAGGATTCTCCAGGAGTTCGAAAACCCGTTCATTGCAGGCTTCGACATCTTCACGGCGATACATTTTGAGTTCGATTCCCGGCTGATTGGTCAACAAAAATAGGAGAAATTTGTGGCGTAGAAAAATTTCGATGGCTTCCTTTGTGCCCTCGATGAGATCGATTTTATGGCTTTCGAAAACGAAATGGTGGTCCCTGTTGAGCGTGCCATCGCGGTCGAGGAAAATTGCTTTTGTGATCGACTTTTGTAAATTTTGGGAAAGATGATCCATATGTTGGGATTTTTTTCGAAGGTCCGTTCCGGACTCGATTCAACCAAAAATAGATTAACTTCAATCCTTAAAAATGTCTTTCAGGGGAGAAATTTGGATCAACATTCCATCGACGAAATCGAAGCCCTGCTCTATGGGGCCGACATGGGTGTCGAGACGACGGAGGTGATCATCTCCGCCATTAGGAATGCCTACAAAAACAATTCCGATCTGGGTGAACAGAATATTCGCAGCATTTGCCACGACGTACTTGTTAATGTTTTGGACGGTGCGGAACGTTCCGCCGAAGGTCTATTCTTTGGGGAGGAAAGATTTGGGAAAGATTCGGAAAATTCGGGAAATGGGACCGTAGAAAAAATTCCCATTGCCATTTGTCTCGTTGGAGCCAACGGATCTGGGAAAACGACCACCACGGCTAAATTAGCTTCTTTTTTTGCGAGCAAAGGGAAATCGGTTTTAGTTGGGGCCTGCGATACATTTCGTGCCGCCGCCAATGAACAGATTAAAATTTGGGCGAAGCAGTTAGGTTTTGATCTCGTTGAGAGTCATAGGGGTGCGGATTCGGCTTCCGTTGCCTTTGATACTTGTCAAGCGGCCATTAATCGGAGAAAAGACGTGGTAATTCTGGACACGGCCGGTCGTCTTCACAATCGGGAAAATCTGATGGCGGAATTGGTTAAATTGAAGCGGGTTACGGGGAAGGTACATATCCATTTCCCCCAGCACACATGGTTAGTCATCGATGGGAATTTGGGTGTCAACAGCATTGTTTCGGCGCAGAAATTTCACGAAGAACTCGGTTTAAACGGTATCATTGTTACGAAATTGGATGGGACGGGACGGGGAGGAGCGATTGTGGGTATATATCGGCAATTTGGGCTTCCGATTTACTTTATTGGTACTG
>JAISMD010000091.1 GCA_031276935.1 Puniceicoccales bacterium | reverse complement strand
TCCCACGTTCATCTTCCATTGCAAAGCGGTTCCAACAAAATGCTCAAGGCCATGAAACGTCCCTACACGCGGGAACAATTCCTAACCATCGTCGATGCATTGCGGGAGAAAGTTCCGACTCTTTCCCTGACCACGGACATCATTGTCGGCTTTCCCGGGGAAACGGAGGAGGATTTCCAAGCGACCTGCGATCTCTTCGACGAAATAAAATTCGACATGGCTTTTATCTTTAAATACAGCCCACGGCCGGATACCGTTGCAGCGGAACTAGACGATCAGATTCCACAGGAAATTAAAGAGGAACGCAATCAAATTTTGCTCCAAAAAGTGGAACATTATTCGAAAAAATACAACGCCAAAATGGTGGGGAAGACAATGGAGGTTCTCGTTGAACGCCCGACAAAACGTGGATCCCAGCAATTGGAAGGCCGAACCAGGGAACATAAAAAGGTTATTTTCACGGGAAATAGCGACCTCATTGGGAAAATCATTGCCGTCGAAATCGAAGGCTGTACCACCGCAACGCTCCTTGGAAAGGAAGTTTGATTCACCATTCCCAGCACACAACTCCTAAAAACGATGATCAAATTGCTTTATTTCTAGGGGAATTATCATTTATTTTTTAGATAAATTTAACAATTTAAATAGGCCCAGAATAACCGTAAATTTTAGAATTTCTGCCGGAATGAAAAATAGAAATCCGCTCCTAAATGCCTGATTTAATCCGACAAATGCAGCCAATACGGCCATGCCGAAAAATAGGACCAGGAATTCCGCCACAATCATTTTCATCGTCCACTTAAAAATATTCCTTTCCCCTGGAGTTAAAATATACACCATTGGGAAAAATCCAAAAATATATCCGCTCGTCAGCAACAATCCCATTCCGCTTTGCAGTATTCTGTATGCGGTAAAAAGTAATAGACCTTCCAACATATGTTTCCTCGAACAGAAAAAACACAGCAGGGGTATCGCGAATGTTTGAAGGGTAAAGGGGACCGGATAGAAAGGCACCTTAACCCAAGTCGCACCGAAAATTAATAGGGAAATCACAAGGGGGAAAAATATTTCCCTAAGCAATTTCGATTCTAAACATATGCGCACTAGCTTTGTGTGCGCACCACCCATGGATTTTGTGTCGGATTTCATAGATTTTATACCAGATTGGCGGCAAATGAAAAATTTTGCGTAAACTTATCAACATAAATTTCATAAAATTATTTTTCTCCGATCACCCAATACTCCTAGGCAAATTTTCCACCGTAATTTGAAAAAAATTTTTGTTCCCGATGGGGAAATTAATTTACGTTTTTTGTCGGAGAATAATTGTTTCTAACACATTTTTAGATGCCAGTACCACTTTTTCTCGGGGTTATTCCCAAGCACCGCCATTCAACACCGTGGGATCGGCCCCAATGGTTCCGACTAAATCCCGCAAATAGGCATCGGAACTGACATATTCCAAACGCCTTTGACTCTCCTCGATGCGCCTGCGTATCCCCATGGAACGTAAATATTCCCGATTCGCCTCCTTCTTTGCGAAGGTCTTCATGTGGCGCACGCAACGCCGTAGATGGTATACGTGAATTTTTTGACACACGGCGAGGCGTTCCTGATACCAATCGCTTTCCAGAATCGTCTTCCGATCGAACAACTGGCGGAAAGCAGGATCCTGTAAAACCATGCCTTCGTAATCCCCGTAGGCCATAATATGGAGTAGAGCCTTGATCGGTAAACAGGCATCCTGAATGCTGCGATCCTCAAAAAAACGTAGGGCAGCACGGCGATGCGCATCCACAATATTCGCCATACTATCGGCAAAAATAGCCATGCTTTGTTTTTCTGGATATAGCATTTCGTCCGGGAAAACGGTATCCGGTTCCGTCAAAATGCGACCGAAGAAAATCGACACAAATTTCCTATTGATACGGTAACCTAAGCGACTTGCCTCCACCTTCTCCCCCTCGAATTCAAAATCCTGACACCGATCCAAATAACTATGCGCGATTAGGAATTTGGGATCCCGTTCCTCCAACTTCATGCGGCTAAAAATTTCCGGAATAACATAGGAAATATCATGGCCAACCTTCAAATTCGGACCAATTACGCCCGCCGAAGATATGTACCCCTGATAACCACTGACTACGAAACTTAAAAATGCATTGTTTAAATCAATGATCTGACTCAGTGCATTGAAAGGTGCCTTTGTCATAACGCCTTCCAAACCGGCACCGGTGGTCGACGGCGATTTCCCCGTCATATTGGAAGCAAATTCCATAAACAATTCCGGTAGTTCCAAATAATGGAGTGGGTTGTGGACCGACAGGGGACGAACACCTTTTTCGGGAGCATTATTACGCCGTCCCGCAATGACCACGTCCGCAGCATAGTAAAGCGGATCTTCCGCCACGATTCCCCGTGCCAAACGGGTCGTCATTTCCGTAAGATGCATTAATCGCTGATCCACGATGTCCTTCCTATCCTGCAAATAGCGCATGTTGCTACTCAAGGTCCCATTGGACATGAGCCGTTGGTGGGAAGGGCAAACAATATACTTCGGAGCATGTTCATCCCTTAAAAAACGCTGCAAAAAATTTTGCATGGGGAGTGTGTATTTGGAAAATCGAATGCTGTCATTGACGATTTGTTCCACATCCATCTTTGTCAGCGGTTGGTAGTTGCAAATAAATGAATTTCCCAAAGTCATTTCGTATTCCGCTTCGTGGTCGTAACCGGGATCGATGGCGTCATCCGGACGTTGGTAGAGCCGGTATTCGCAATTCTCTACGAATTTCACCGAATCATAGGGTTTTTTCAAATGCACCAACTGGCTGACAGGGACGGTAACACTCACCGTAATGTCGTCCTCCATGGAAATTTTTCGCGAGGCGTAAAAATCCTCCCGCAGGGAAAACATATTCCAAGAGTGGTCGGAACGTATTCCAATGCGCAGATAGCGGGCAATGACCTTTTGATTCAGATATTTGAGTTCGTGGCCGGCTATGCCGTTGACCAAATCAACGGAAAAATGCTGCTTCCAATTCATTTCCCAGTGCTCCCGGTAGTGCAATTTCAAAATGTAAATCAATTCCCTGATATTCGCCGGAATCGTCGATAGCCAGGCATTGTACTGATCCGTCTGCGCCTCACTCCGCTGAAACATCTTTATGACGGAACCCAGTGAACGCCTCCGATCTAAAATGGGTAAACTTTTTTTCCTGGGATCTTTGTAGCGAAAATCGAAATCCATTCCCAGAATTTTATCCACCTCCAAACAATCTTTCTCGAAATCCCCTACCACGGAACTTCCCATGGAAATGTTGTCCTCAATGGATTTCGATATTTCCGATTTCCCTCCGCCGGAAACCGTCGACGGTTTATGGCAAAAAACACCCTCGCCCACCGTTCCTATCAAACGCCACTGCTGCGTTAGCGTATCCTTCCTCAATTCCACCTGGTAGCCATTGGGTAAAATGTAGGTCCAATCGGGTACGATGCGTAGTTGTTGTTTCCGACCGCCGTATTCCCAGCGAATTAATTGCTCCACCTTCGAAAAATAAGCGTCCTCCGGAACGTAGATTATATTGGGAAACGCTTTGTCGATGGCATACCCTTCCGGCCGAAATTCCATTTGCTGCCCGTAGTGGGAGGAAAGAAAATCCATGGTCCGTCCACAGGCTTCGATGTAGTCCATGCGGAAATCATCCCCCAAATCGTAGCGGGGATAGGCCAAAGCTCCTCCGGAATGTTCCTCCTCACATAGACCAAATAGATTGGCGGAGTAACTCATCTGTGTCTTAATTTCCTTCTTTCCGTAGCCGTTGTAACTGTCCGCAATGATCGAAATAATAACACCACTGCGGTCCCGGGCCATAATTTTAAAGGGTTGGCCATCGTGGTAGAGTTCATCCTCCTTGCTCCAACACATCCCTTCCCGTCTTTGCCGTTCCGTCGCCTCATTCACAAAGGGTAAACCTAATTCCTTCTTAGTTAACCGCGTTAAATGGGGCGCCACAATGATGCAACCCGTGTGGCCGGTCCAGGTATCCGGCTCCATGGCGGGATCGTTTTCCGGCGACATCGGAGATCCCCCATTGCCGAAAATACTCTCCACCATGTCCAGAAAATTTACCAGGGATCCCGGTACGAAAAAACGAATCTCCATCCGCTTCTCCCGACAGTAATTCCCTACCCCAGGACATATGATGGGTTTCAAATAACCGGAAACAAAGGTGTAGGCTTTCTTGCGCTGCATCGACGTAAAAGGCAGTTCCAAAATATTCTTAGGCGGCTGACAGGCATGCTTCAACATGCGTACAAAAGTAATCTTCGGGACCTCGATCTTGTCCGACGCTACGGGTAATTCTCCCTCAACGATGTGAAAAACACCCTTGGTTGTCCTTCTATCGATTTTTGGATTATGTAAAATACCCTGGTATACGCGGTAACTGTCTATGTATTCCGAATGAAATTCATCGCCGTCCGAAGGTAAAGATAGCATGCGGGATATACCATGGCGATCCGTTATGAACGTATTGCGGGGAATCCATTTATGTTTTTCCGGAGGCGGTAATTCCCTAAAATAACGCTCGCAAAAATTAATGATCCGCTGATCCGCCGGACAATTGTAGTCGAGTAGTAGACGGCGAAAATCATTGGCCGAAGCCAATAATGGTTCCGCAATCTTCGTAATGGGGAGATTCTTCCTATAGCCGGCTAAGCCCAGCGATATTAATCGTAAATTGACATACTCCTGTAAAGCTTCATCGTCCAATATGGTGTTTCCTCCGTCTCGACCATACCCCAATGTATCTCCTATTCCCATAAGCATATGGCGTAGAGTATAGAAAGTATTGCTAAAAATGCAATATCTCTGTAAAAAAATAAAAAAATTAACTACTCGTAAAAAACTTTTTCCAAAAAAAGTCCACGGGCCGGTGCCGTAACGATTCTCTCCCGACGCACTCCGTCGCGGAAACAACGCAAAACGTAGGCGGCTTCCAAACGCCCTAAACCCACATCCAATAGCGTAGCAACTAACGTACGCACCATCCGGTACAGATAACCGCTTCCCTCCGTCTCCAAAATTAAATCACGGTCATTTTGGGAAAAAGATAATTGGTATAAATTTTTTCTAGGATTGTCCTCATTCCCTCCCCGGGATGCACCGAATGCGGAAAAATCATGTTCCCCTAAAAGACAATACGCCAAATCGTTCATCGCGGAAAGATCCACCTCCCTAGGGCCAACGGACCACTTGTAACGCCATTCAAAGGGAGAGGCATTGCCCAAATAAATCTGGTAAATGTAGCGCTTACGCTTTACCGAAAATCGCGCGTGGAAATGGGAATCGACCGCCTCCACCGCCGTAATCCGAATCCCGGAAGGTAGACCGGAACCCAATGCCCGGAGCAAAATATGGGGAGCGTAGGGCCAATCGCCATCGAAATGAAAAACCTGTCCGCGGGCATGTACCCCCGCATCCGTACGTCCACTGCCATGGATGCGAACCTTTTTCCCAAAAATAACACCCAAACGAATTTCAATAAAATCTTGGATCGTATTCCCATTGGGCTGACTCTGCCAACCACAGAAATCGGTCCCGTCGTAGCAACATTCACAGCGCCAACGCATCTCGCTCCACATTATTTCGCCCAACCCCAACGACGGGTAAATGGATAGAGAATGAAAATGGCCTTTCCAATTACCTCGCCCTTCGGAACAAATCCCCAACTGCGACTGTCGTAGCTATTGGGGGAATTATCACCCATAGCAAAATAATGATCCGGAGGGACCTCAATGCTATAGCCCTCCGCCAACAGACCGGTGTTGCTGTAACCCGGATAGGCATCCACCTGTTTGCGATTCAGATCGAAGGCTTCCGCGCCCTCAATGGGACGGTAATTGCGATATAATGTCGCTCCCTCCACCTGCAACACATCTCCTTCCAATCCCACGAGACGCTTGATGTAGTACTTGTCGTCGTAGTTGAGACGTTCTATGCTCCGCGTCCGAAAAACAAAGGCATCGCCAATTTTCGGTGGGCAAAAATGATAGCTCAATTTATCGACAAAGAGCATATCTCCCGATAGAATATCAAAATTAAAAATATCTTCCCCATTGGATTTTTGAATGCCCGTATCGAAATAATTGACCTTGTCCTCGTGTCCATTCCGGCTAATCTTCAGTAAGCGGAAGTGCTTTGCCGATTGGCGATTCAGTATTTCGCCCCACGTCTTAGCCTTCGGAAATAGGGCCGCTAAAACTAAATCGTCAAAGGAAAATTCCAAGGGAACACGGAGCGTCGTATGGCGTGCCCCAACGACAAAGGTGTATTCCCGTTCCGGGGAAGAAAATAAACCTAAACATTTCCGCGTCTTGACAACACGGTAGTAAAGTACCCCGCCGTAGGGCCCCGTTTTATCCTCCCGGGTGGTGATGGGAATTTGCAAGGTACCACTGTCATTGGCCTGAACATTGAAGTTGGATGCCCCCAATAAAACCCAACGACAAAACTGTTCCAGTGGACGTTTCCGCCCCTCAGCTAATTCAAAGGTCATGCCGGCATAGGTCGGATACATCGAATTGGTCGGAATGCGAAAGGGTTGAAAAAAGAAAGTACGTACGGCTAGGGCCAAAATCGCTGCAAATAAAAAAACTTCTCCGTTTTCCACCAATCCTGTCATGGGATAGATGTCGGCACCAATGGATTGCAGCAGTTGATCGGCTATGCTAAAATTTACCTGGGCATCCCTTCCATCTAAAAGGAGACCTTCGTTGATACGCTTCCGCGCCTCTGCTAAAATGCATACCTGTTCCTCCGTTAAAATATCTTTGCGATAATTTTCGATTTTTTTAGCGACGCCCAGTAGATATTTCGCAACCTTTTTGATCCTATCTTTTTTGAAAAACATTATAAAACCCAATCGTAAGAAAAATTCGATAAATATTCGGCGCCATCTTCCCGAACCAATAGCACATCCTCCAGGCGTACCCCACCCCGATCGGGATAGTAAAGCCCCGGTTCGACGGTAATGACTTCCCCGCTCCGCAGCCTGTGACTTCGTTCCCCAATGAAGGGATTTTCGTGTAAATCTAAGCCAACACCATGGCCCGTGGCATGGAAAAATCCCGTCGAATGGGTCGTATCATAGCCCATCTCTTTGAACATCGCCACACTCCCTTCGTGGATATCTTTTCCGTCCTTTCCCGCACAAATCTCTCCGATGGCCCAACGCTGTACCGCTTCCACGGCATCGTACATTTCCCTTTGCTGCTTCGACGGTTCTCCGCGGAGGAAAGTACGCGTCATATCACCGTAGTAACCGCTTTCCACCAAACGCGGGAAAATATCCACGACGATAAATTCATTGGCCTTTAATTTCCCCTTGCCCCGGTTATGTGGAAACGCCGCATCCGCACCACAGCTCACAATGGTTTCCCGGGCTATGGCACCTTCGGAAAAACAAATTCTTTCAATTTCCGAGCGTAGGAACTCCGATGTGAGAATACCGTTATCGCCGTGGAGAAATCCGTCGATAATTTTCGAATTTTCTAAAATGGAACACACGGCTTCAAAGGCATGGCCAATAATCGAACAGGCCCTCCGAATCTGAATAAGTTCTTCCGGGAATTTCAAGGAACGTTCCGGTAAGAACTCCCCATCGGCAATGGAAAATTGAATTCCTCGCCCCTGTAATTCCAAAACTAAATAGGCGGGGAAATCCCTGGGCAATAAGAGTTCATGATTGGGGAATTTTTCGCATATGCGTTGGATCAGATCCGCCGTACCGGGATGCCTATCCGGAGACAGATCCTCGGGCAAGAGGATCCTGTCAAAGCGGGAATGCCGTCGCAGTTCATCGATTTCCAAATGATTTCCGATCGCATAGCGCTGCCCTTCCACTTCAAAGGCTAGGAAACAATCGCTGGTAAATATTCGTCCCCAATAAAAAAGATCGGCACTGTGTGTCGGAGAAGCGTATATTAATCGTAAGGTCATCGCTCCATCCCTATTTCCCGAAGTAATTTTTTACCCTCCCCTTTCCAATGGGCAGAGAAATTGCTGTTTAGGAGAATATTGAGAATATTTTTTGCCGCATTAATATCGCCCCTCCCAACCATGGAAACCGCAAGGAAATAAAGTGCATTGCCCCGAATGGCGGGTGGGTGGGAACGTTCTTCCCCAATGCGGGCGAGTAGGGTTTCCCCTTCCGATACCATACCCGATTTGATCAACGCTACGCTTTCCCCAATGGCGGCCCGACCGGCAAAAATGTTTTTACCCAATCCTCTCCGGGCTCGGTGGTAGTAATCCTTGGCTGGACCGTACTCCTTTTTCCCATAGGCCTCATCGGCTAATTCCAGAAAAATAAAACCTCCCAATGGTTTCGTGGCGTATTTCCGTGCAAAATTTTCCCTATTTTTATTTTCTCCGTCCCCGTTGCGTATCACTTCGAAATAGGACGACTCCATCGTTTTTTGGCTCGAGGCGCGACCAATCATGATGCAAATCCCGAATCCAAAACATAGGACAACGGCGATGGCCAATAATTTAAAAATACGGCCATGTTGTGTAAAAAATAACCATGTCCTATCACCTAAGTCCGCCGATTTAAAGGCGTCTTTTAATGTATCCTCCGTGGATTGATCCCTGTTCATAGAAAACTCCCGCTGTTTAGGAGGGGACTCGAACCCCTATGCCTCACGGCACTGCCGCCTGAAGACAGCGTGTCTACCAATTCCACCACCTAAACAAATTTTCATCGGAAAATCGGAATTACATCGATTTTGTCAAGGCAAACCCGAATTTCCCTACTCCGTTCCCTAAAATGGAAAAAATATATCGCCTTTCCTCCTATTTCCCGTTCCATGGAACATTAACGCCGTTCCCGGGGAGTAAATTCGAAGCCAATTTTACCCTGATCATTGAGGGTCAGGAAGGCGGCGAAGATCTTTCCCGTGCGCTTTGAACAAAAATTCTCCAGGAGATCACTTCTCCCTTCGGTGATGAGTTTCATGGCCTGGACCTCATCGATGCGCTGTTCCAAAATACGCCGTCCCAAACGCATGGGGCATTTTTGTTCGTCGACGAAATGCTCACAAATGTAGGCATTCTCCGCTATGTGTACATTCCCTCCACAACAACGACACTTCCCTAAAATGGGATAGGTTCTAATTTTTTCCGGCGTTAGGACTTCATCGGAATCGGATTCGTGGCTGGAAAAGGAAAACTTTATTTCGTTGTTCTTATCCAAAACCAACTTCGCCGTGTACAGCTTCCCCATCTTCGAGTGAAATCCCTCCAAAGGACCTACTTCCCGATTCTGAAGCAATGTCTGTAATTCGGTCTCCAACATGCGTCGCCCCGAAATGACTTTACTGACTATAATTTTCCCATCCTGGGATTTGTAATAGCGCAGGAATTCTAACATCGCCAGTCCATCCGTCGGCGCTATGAGAGCGGACGGTTTACCCTGTTGCTCCCGTTCGTTAAATCTTTTTATCTTATCCACAATATCAAAAGTCAAATCCCTAATGCCCTGCATAAATAGGGTACGGTCGAGTTGTCCCTGTTCCATTCGCCGCAACTTGTATTCCCATTCGCCGGTCATGGTCGGATCGGATAGAACTTGTACATCCACCGCATCTAAATATTCGAATAGGCTTTCCGCCTTCGATGTCGGAATCAATTCCCGCTTATTCCGTTCCATGTAATTGAGGTCGATGAGATGTTCTATGATTTGAGCCCGCGTCGCCGGTGTCCCTAAACCGCGCTCCTTCAACGCCAATGCCAATTCCTCATCCTCAAGCATTTTCCCTGCCGTTTCCATCATGGATAGAAGTGTGGCCTCTGTGTAACGCGGTGCCGGTTTTGTCCACTCTCCAATTTTTTCTCCTCCAATCACCCTCGCCTGGGCCGGATCTCCATCCGCTTCAACCAATGCGGGTAGGGTATATTCCCCAATTTCTTCCACCGCCTTCCCGTAAACCTCAAGCCAACCGGCCTTCGTCAGAATCTTACCCTCCGTAAGGAATTCATGTTCCCCAATCCGTGAGGTGCGGGTGGTCACATCGAACTCGGCCGCCGGGTAAAAAACCGCTAAAAATCGTCGGAGAATCATGGTGTAGATTCTATTTTCCTCTTCGTTCAATTTTTGGGGAAACTTTGTTGTCGGGATAATGGCAAAGTGATCGCTGACCTGTCGGTTATCGAAAATCTTTTTATTGGAGCCATCAATGCCGTACTGATTCAAAATTTCCTGGGCAAATTCCCCGAATTCTCCACCCACCGTGCTCATAATTGTCCTACATGTTTCGACGTAATCCTCCGGAAGGGCGTTGGAATCCGTACGGGGATAGGTGATACATTTGTGACGTTCGTAGAGCGATTGTGCAATTTTGAGGGTCATACCGGCGGGCATGGCGTACTTGGAATTCGCTTCCCTCTGCAGCATGGTCAAATCGTAGAGCCTGGGGGCATTTTGCTTTGTTTTTTTCTTCTTTTCCCTGACCATTGCCCTATCCGTTTCCAGGACGGTGGCCATAATCTGTTCCGCCAACTCGGGTTCAAAGACCCGATCGACGCGGTCGCTGTCATCGATTTTCTTAAAATTAGGTCGCTGATATACCCCTTTGTAAGGTCCGTTCGTCACGGCAAATTCGGCCACAATTCGCGCATAGGAACGCGGTTGAAATTGGCGAATTTCATATTCCCGCCGCAACAACATGGATAGGGTCGGCGTCTGGACACGGCCAATGGTCGCGACACCTCCATTGCGATGGATAGCCATTTTCGTTGTAACGGCACGGGTTCCGTTGATACCGATGAGCCAGTCGGCCTCCGAACGGCAACGGGCCGCCGATTGTAAATTCAACATCTCTTCCCCCGAACGTAGGTGGCGAAAACCTTCCCGAATGGCTTCCTGTGTCATGGAGGATAACCAGAGGCGCTGTACCGTCTTTTTACATCCGGCGAGTTCGTAAATATAGGTAAAAATTAATTCCCCTTCCCTTCCCGCATCGCAGGCATTAATAATCGTATCCACATCCTTACGCCCCATCAATTTTTTTAATTCCAAAAATTTTGATTTATTTCTGCCGATGGGTTTTGTACGGAATTCTTCCGGAATAATAGGTAAAGTTTCGATGGACCAACGCTTGAGATTCGCATCGAAATCCTCCGGCATGCATAGTTCGACGATGTGTCCCAATGCCGAACTAATCACGAATTCATCATTTTCAAAAATATTTCCCGTTTTTTTTAAGTTACCGACCACGTCAGCGATATCCTGAGCCACACTTGGCTTTTCTGCGATAACTAATTTTTTCATTCTCGTTCCCAAATAATAACACAATCTATCTTTTGCAACCCCGAAATGCTTACCCTAAGATTTCATAAAAAAAGTCAGCCGACGAATGGATAATCGATAAAACGACTGCCATCCAATTTTACACCTTCCGGAGCTAAGGTTTCGAAGTGAATTCCTTCGAACTCGGGAATTAGTTTTTCCATAAAACGCCAAAGGTTTTCAATGGACTGGAAATCCGCTTCTTCCCCAATCTTTCCGGAGTAAATATTCTTAACCATCGCAAGCCATTCCCAAAGAGACTTCGCCTCCGTTCTCCGTGTAATCGCCCGATGGGAACGCTGTAGCAGAAAATCCTTATTGATAAAATGTCCATCCTCTTCAAACATCGTACGGATCGGTATAACGGCATGGCTAGTTTGTGTCGTCAGGTTTCTGTGGGTGGAAAAGCTAATCGAATCCACCTTGGAAAAATATTCCTTGGAAAATCCTAGGGATAAAATATCCTCATTGAAAACTATGAGCGTTTGCACCTGTTTATTTTCAATCATTTGTTCCACTTCTCCGTAGTCTTCCACCGCGTTCTTTTTGATGACCTGGGTCAGCAACGCACTGCGTATGTTACTATTCTGATCCCCGGAAATAAGCCAACCATCTCCCTTTTGCCGTCGATTTTTTACGAAGATTTTCGCCCCTAGGATGTCCGCTAATTGGCGTACCAACATCATGTTCTCCAGGGAGAGACTTCCGTTGCAAATCATCGCTGATCGATGACCAAATCCAATTTTTTCCAAAAGAAATAATAACAGCACCCGTTCTTCCGTTCGTTGACCGTGTAGGATATTATAATCCTGCCGATTGACATCGTTCTCCCTGTGTAAATCACGGACCCTATCCGGTATGTATCGTCCCACATGGGGATTGAACCTGGGTTTTATGTAGGCAATGGCGTTATCCTGGACGAAAACTTTTATGTTGTTACCCGTACTACTTTCTGTCCCAATGGCATCGAATGCCTTCAATCTCCAGGAGGGAAGATGGTTCAAAGAATGTTCATCCAGGAGCGCATCAAAGGGACAAATTTCGATTAGGTTTAGCCAATAACGCTCTTCATATTTCATCCCGGGATATACTTTTAAGCGCGCTTGACCGCTATCCTGCAACGGGATGTGTAGAAAATCCTCCCCCAATTCCTCCCGACAAAAAGAAATACATAGACCACAATGAATGCATTTTTCCCGATCCAATAGAAGACGTCCCGATAAACGGGCAATCGATATTTTTTTCTTTGAGTCTTCAATGGCACGGGTAAAACCAAAACCCGTCCTATTGTAAATCTTTCGCAATTCGCAGTGACCAAATTTTTCACAGAGATCACAGTCACAGGGGTGGGATCGCAAAATTAATTGCCCCACCATTTGACGAATTTTTTCGATGCGCTCCGATTGGAGGCGAATTTTCATTCCTTCCCGAGGCGCTAAAACACAGGCTAAAACGGGGACCCAATTCCCTTCTACAGCCTCATCCCAGAGCTCAACGGTACACAGTCCGCAATGCCCCGATGGAGTCAAATGCTCCGCGTAGCACATCTGAGGTACGGTCAGATGATTCCTATTACAGATCTCCAAAACGGTTTGTTCATCGCCATAGGGTACCGCCTTCCCATCGATGTCAATTGATCGTTCCCCATCCACCGGCGTAAGTTTATTGGATTTTCCAATGCCGTCAAGTAGCGGTTTAGAATATCCACCGGATATTTGGCTAAAAATTTCCCCTATTTAGATCGAGGGTCTAGATCCTCGGCCGTGGATTCCGTTCCATCGCCTTTGTTTTCCGGGGCAGGATTTTCCATTTTCATCCCAAGAAACATTTCTTCCCAACTGAGATGGGTCAATTTTTCCAAATGCTTCATGAGTTCAATTAAGGTCACCATCAAAACAAGGGTACAGGGAACCATAATGACCGGATAGCTCCAAAAGGTCATGCGGGCCAATTCCTTATTGAAGGCAACGGTACCGGTTTCGCTGCGAATGAAATAACGGGCGAGACCATAGTTCAATACCGCACTCAGTAGAAAAGAAAGGGAAAATTGGAGCGTACTCATCCGCAGTAATTTTTGGAATTTTTCTCCATTTTCCTCCCCAATTAAACGCCCATTGATCAGATCCATATCCATAATCCTGTCGTTGAACAAAAGTGCCTTGATGAGAGGATAACGGGTAAACGCAGAAATAAAAACGATGAGACCCAATAGGGAGGGAATAAAAGCTTCCTTAATGGCGATATATTCTTGGGGGAGGCGTAGGAGACCGATGGCACCGGTGAGTAAAATACTGAGGAAACCCACCACCGAAAAAATATTACACCGCTTCGATCTTATAAAATCGATTAGGCCGTAGCTGAGAGGGAATAGTAGGGCGATCACCAAGGCTATGAGGGGATCAATCCCCAGCCAATCATCGGCCTTAGCCATGACCACCGAAGGCAAAATAATATTAAATCCTAAATTTAACCATGGATTCTCACCCTTTTTTTTCTGTGCAACATTCTTCACATTATCCCTAAAATCCTAATCCCTATTGCTCATCCTGTTCATCGTCGTAGGTATCTTCATCATCGTAGGAACTCTCTTCGTCGTCGTCATAGGAGGCATCTTCTTCTTCGTAGATTTCCTGTTCTTCGAAGTCCTCCGATTTTTGGTGCAGGGAAATCATCCTTTGACGGCGCAGATGGCGAACGATGCCGTAGCTGATGTAGCTCAAAAAAACAATGGCCCAAGCAATTTCGTGGAACCACATGATCGTTACCAAAACGGCTATGATGAAAATAAATGTACTTAAACGGGTTTTCGTATTCCAATTAATTTTTTTAAAACTGGGGAAAGGGATATTGCTGACCATCAGGTAGGCAATGAAGAGCATTAGGGGCGGTAAAAAGATGGCAAAAGTATTGAGATCATAGCTATTGACAATCAATACGAATGAGGCAACCACACCCGCCGCAACCGTTACGGGCAATCCCAAAAAATCGGAGCTGGGATGGGGATCGTCCCTGGGGAGAAGTGGACTCGTAATGACATTAAAGCGTGCCAGGCGAACGGCGGCACAAAGTAGATAAATAAATCCAAAAAGCCAACCCAATTGGCGGAAGAAAGAAAATTCCCCCACGGGCGATAAAATCAAAAGAAAAACCATTAAAGCCGGTGCAACACCGAAGGATACCATGTCACAAATGGAGTCAAATTCCATGCCGAAAAGTGATTCTTTTTTCTTCAAACGGGCTACGCGTCCATCGAGCATGTCGGAAACTCCGGCAAATAAAATTAACCAAACCGCCTGTTGGTAGTAGCGGTGAATGGTGGCCACATCCTGTACGGAATAGCGGGCTTGAATGCAGCGAATTATGGATAAAAATCCACAAAATAAATTGGTCGCCGTAAATAAATTGGGCAACAAATAAATCCGACTCGCATCCGCAAGGCTTGAGTATTTTTTCGTAATCGACATGGTAGGTGCAGCATAGGAAGCTTCCATTGGGTGCAAGCTTTTCCATTGCGCTTCTCCAAAAAAAGATAACTTATCCCCATCCATGGCGATCATTACTCTAGGAGAAGGCGTGAACGGTGAACGCTGTGATAAAATCTTGTCCCAACAACTACATCTCCCCCGCTCCCTCATTAAAGCCTCCTTCCAATGTTCCCCATTCCTCCGAAACGGTAAACCCATTCGCCTCAATGAATGTGTTTATTCCGGTGACCGTATCCATTGCGAAATTAATCCCAATCCCCCTCCACTTCCTCAATCGAATCCCTTTTCCCTAAATATTATTTTCGAAGATGAAGACATCCTCGTTCTCAATAAGCCGGCCGGAATCGCTGTCCATCCGACGGTGGGTATGCGGGAAAAAACATTGGTGGAATGGGTCGCCGAATACTGTCCCCTCTGTCCCCTCGGAGAACATAACCGTCCCGGTGTGGTGCATCGCCTCGATAAGGATACCACCGGATTAATTATTTTTGCGAAATCAAATGGTGCCTTCAATGCCCTGAAAAATGACTTCGCCCAGCGGCGCATCGAGAAACAATACAGCTGCATTGTGCACGGTGTACCCTCCCTGCAAACGGGGAAAATCGAAATTCCCATTGCCCGTGGAACTACGGATCGGACTAAAATGATCGCCTGCCCCGATGGGAAATCGGCTAAAACGGTATGGGTTACGCGAAAATCATTTAAAAATTTCGCCTGGTTAGAGGTCCGTATCCACAGCGGACGTACCCATCAAATCCGTGTCCATATGAATCACATTGGCCATCCCATTGGCGGAGATCGTACCTATGGGCGCATGGCTTCTTCCTTTATTTTCAACCGTCCGATGCTCCACGCCGAATCCATCGCCCTCATACATCCACAAAATAAAACAAAATTATCCCTTAGCGCTCCCCTTCCCCAGGATTTCGTTGATACTTTGGAAAAACTTTCCCAAATGTAGGGAAGAGAATTTTGGAACGATGCGTAGGCAACAAAGTATGGAAAAACGAATACAATTAATTCGGGAAACCTTGGCCAATTTATATCCAACCGTTGTAGTTCCTCTGCGCCATGAATCTCCCTTTTCCCTTTTGGTAGCCGTTATTCTATCCGCCCAATGTACCGATGAGCGGGTCAATGGGGTTACGCCCCTACTTTTTTCATTGGCTCCCAATGTCCAATCCATGGCCAATCTACCCATCGCAACCCTCGAAGAAACAATTCGTTCCTGCGGTTTATTCCGTGCCAAAGCCCGGGCAATCCAGCGCTGTGCTCAAATTATTGCGGAACATTACGGTGGCAATGTACCTAAAACGATGGAGGAATTGGAACAACTACCCGGCGTGGGACATAAGACGGCCAGTGTCATGGTTTCCCAGTGTTTCAATGGCTATGCCTTTCCCGTGGATACACATATCCGCCGTTTGGCGAATCGCTGGGGTTTAGTTCATTCGCAAAATGTTGCCGCCGTGGAGCGTCGTTTGAAAGCACTTTTCCCGAAGGAGGAATGGCATGATCTCCATATTCGCATGATCCGCTTCGGCCGACAGTACTGCCCTGCCCGGGGCCATAGAAAGGAAATTTGCCCCATTTGTAAATATATTGGCGCCTAGAAATCACCGTAAATTAACCTGTCCCGAAGATCCTTTCCAAGGGAATTTTTGTCGAAGATCGCGGTTGGTATCGTTCCCGTGGCCACTTTTTTTATGGTCAATCGGGTGGTTATTTTCCCGGGGACATTTCTAATTTCCACCGACTTCATAAGCCAAATATCTTGAAATTTCTTAAAATTGAGGAGTTTGAAAATGCGCATTAATTCTTCCCGCTCATCGAAGTACTCGATCTGTAAAACTGCCTCAAAGGCGGGATCATAGGCAATATCGATGGCCTTTCCCTTCTCCATTTTAAAGCGAATAATATGGGTATTGCGTCCCTGAACACGGCGATTGCAGCGATATTCGTAGTCCTTATTACCCAGGAAAGGCATCAAAATGTCGGAAAAATTCAGCAGATGTCTTGCCTGTATGGGGTCGTCGGTTTGCAATGGGGGCGACCCTTCCGAACAGTAAATTCCACCGCCCAATCCTCCTAGAAAAAGAAACGATCCCTCGCTAAAATGGAAACGTAAATCGAGGACATCGCCATTCTTCCGAGAATAAAATCGCCCCTCCTTATTTTCTATTTCCTTTCCGAAGGTCGTCTTCAAATCGAAGATGAAAGCACACTCAAAACGATTCGTTTCCCTAATTTTTTGAATCGCTTCCTCCATTTGTTGGGGAGTTAATGGCGATAATTTTTTCTGCCGGGAAATATGGGCCGCTGCAGGAAAAGAACCTAAACAACAAAGGAATGTTAAAACTAAAACCCTATTGAATTTCATCGAACTCGGTGGATACGGCTTCTTCGGGGAATATTTCCGGGAGAACTTCCTCCGACACATCTCCGTCCAAATCGCTCAAAGGAATCACTCCCTCCGAAGGCAAAATACTTTCTTCCTCGATTTTAACTTCGGCCACTTCACGTTTTTGGAGTAAATTTTGTGGCTTATCGGTCTTTTCCAGAGCCAGATGGAACATGGATAGCGTAAAGGTCAGGGAGAAAAAAACAATGACACAGTATTTCGTGATTTTCGCGAGAACGTTAACCGCTTCGCCACCGAAAACCGAAGTCGCTGCCCCCCCTCCTAGGGTCGCACCCATACCCGATTCCTCACTGGGACGTTGCATCAAAATCAAAAGAACCGTAAAGGCACAGAAACCTAACAAAATAAATGTGAGAAAAAATATACAAAATATACTCATGCCTTGCCTTGGAGGGAAATAGTGGATAGGATTGCAAAAAACTCAAGCAAGAAAAAAATGAAATATTCTCCGCGCCCAATATTTTTTTTGGCATTCCTCTTCCTCTGCGGTGGCTGTAAAAAAACAACCCCCAGGGAAACGGATCATCCAAGCTATAAAAATGGACAACAATTATTGGCCGAAAATCTCCCCGAACGTGCCCTTTCCCAATTTCTACGCGTCATAGGAGCCATACCTAACGCCAAAAAAGCTTACCTGGAAATTGGACAAATCTACCTCAATACCTACGACGATCCCGTCCTTGCGATCTACTATTTCCGCCAATTTCTACTCCATGACAGCCGTAGGGAAAATGAAAAAATCGTCCAAAGTCTCATTGAAACGGCGAAGAAGCGTTTCCTCCAACAGATTATCGGGCAAAATAAGGAACTCTATAACGAACACCAAAATTTTCTCTCCCTTCTCAAACACCTCCGCGAGGAAAATTTACAGCTGAAAACGGAACTGGAATGGTTCAAAACCCGGGGACAAAAATAAAATAATTTCCATAAAAATCGTCGTCGGAAGAAAAATATATTGAAACGTTTTACATATTTTTTAGTATAGAGGTATGAGCAGTACTGGGTGGACAGATAGTAGTGGGCAAAGCAGTAACATTTGGTTTGCCGATCCTACCGATGTGAGAACAACTACCATAGGAGGGGGCAGTGTCATTCCCGGAGTGCGCCCCACGGATGTCATTACTTCCCCGTCCGGAGACGTACAACTGGGGGGAACGGGTATATCCATCGATCCCATATTCACGAAATCCGATCAATTAACGGCGGATATGCTCACACAAATAGGGGCCACCAGTGGGAATCCCCAGGCCAATATGTCGCTCAACGACATGGTGGCAGAAGTGATGATCATGACGCTCCAGCATGCACAGGAGATGAAAAGTATAGAGCGGGAAATGAAGGCGGAACTCGCCCAAATACAATTCCAGAACGGTATGAAGATCGCGGATTTGATCCGAGAGAAGGGGGAATTGGCATACAAAAAAGCCGTAACGGAAGCGGTTGGAAAATTAGTCAGTACGGCTGTAAACATTGGTTTGAACAAATTGGCGGAACACATGGCGACTCCATCGAAGGCAGAGCGGTCGACGGTTAAAATAAACACGGATGTTTCACCATCAACCGCCCAAATTTCCACCGATAAAAACGGAATGCCGGGATCAGCAACGACTCCGGATATGGCACCCGGATCCACAACGGAGGTGAGGGAAGTAACCGATAGGGAAAGAGCCCACGCACAGAGACAGGGAGAATTGGCTGGGAGTTTAGGAAGTGGAATTGTGGATTGTGTATGTGGTATCGTGGCGGCAAATTTCGATCTGGAAATATCTAAAATCGATGCCGAAATTAAGGTTCATGAAACGATGAACAAACTGGTGGACAACATTATTTCCTCCGTGGATGCATCCATTCACTCCGCGGAAAGTTTGAAGCAATTTTGCCTCAACATGATATCGCAAATGGCGAACCTAACCCACGATGCCTTCACAAAAATTGCCGGTAACATACGGTAATCAGATAACGGAATTACGGATAATTTGCATTTTATTATCGTGGATTGCCTGGGCGATCTCTCCCATCAAACTCATAAAATATTCCCGCGTACTGTCGATGTCCTTCAACGAATTTT
>JAISMD010000081.1 GCA_031276935.1 Puniceicoccales bacterium | reverse complement strand
TCCATCGGAATGGGGAACGGCGGTCAACGTGCAATCCATGGTTTTTGGTAACATGGGAGATCACTGTGCCACCGGTGTGGCTTTCACCCGAAATCCGGCCAACGGTAAACGGGAATTCTATGGCGAATACCTCATCAATGCCCAGGGAGAGGATGTGGTCGCCGGAATCCGTACTCCGAAACCCATCGCTGCCCTGGAGAAAGATATGCCCGTAGTCTTTGAACAGTTGGTGAATGTTTGTCGGACTTTGGAGGATCATTTCCGAGACATGCAGGACTTTGAATTCACCATCGAACAGGATAAACTCTATATGTTGCAGACGCGTAACGGGAAACGGACGGGTTTAGCGGCGGTACGCATCGCCGTGGAGATGGTGGAAGAGGGACGTATTTCCAAGGAAGACGCCATTAAACGTATCCCGGCGGATTCCATTTCCTCCCTACTGGTCCCCGTATTCGACGAACGGGAAAAGGAGGGTTTGAAGCCATTGGCTTTCGGTTTACCCGCCGGTCCGGGAGCGGCTTGCGGGAGGGTTTATTTTTCCGCGAAGGTGGCGGAGGAAGTCCATGCTAGGGGAGAAAAAGTAATCCTTTGCCGCATCGAGACTTCCCCGGAAGATATCCGTGGAATGTTGACATCGGAGGGCATTTTGACGAGTCGGGGAGGGGTCAGTTCCCATGCGGCTCTAGTTGCTCGCCAAATGGGAAAGGTTTGCGTATGCGGAGCCAGTTCCCTGCATGTCGACTATGTTTCCAAAACCATCCGGGTTGGCGATACGACCATTGGGGAAGGGGATTACATTTCCATCGACGGCACAACGGGGGAAGTCTTTGCGGGGAAAGTGGCGACGGTGCCCTCCGAAGTTAGCCGTGTTTTGAGTGGGGAAATGGCAAAGGAAGAAAGCCATACCCATGGCCTATTTGCTAGGGTCATGCGGTGGGCCGATGAATTGAGAACCCTTGGCATACGGACCAATGCGGATACTCCCACACAGGCGAAACAGGCTTTCCAATTGGGTGCGGAAGGAATCGGTCTATGCCGTACGGAACACATGTTTTTCGAGGAAGATCGCATTGATTTTATGCGGAAAATGATCCTTGCTTCTTCGGAGGAAGATCGCATCGAGGCTCTCAATTTTCTGAAGCCTTTGCAGCGGGGTGATTTCGAAGGTCTGCTGCGGGAAATGAAGGGATTCCCGGTGACCATTCGCCTACTCGATCCTCCCCTCCATGAATTTTTACCCAATACGGAGGAGGCTTTGTTGACGCTTTCCAAGAAATTTGGAATTCCCATGGAACAAATTAGGGTCCGTGTCCAGGCTCTCCATGAGCAAAATCCGATGCTGGGTCATCGGGGTTGTCGGCTCGGAATGACCTATCCGGAAATTACCATCATGCAGGCTTCCGCTATTTTTGAAGCCGCGGCCCAGGTAATGGCCGAAGGCATTGACGTTCGGGTTGAGGTGATGGTTCCGCTCGTTGCATTTAGTGGGGAACTCGAAACCCAGGTTGCCCTGATCCGATCCACCGGAGAAAAAATTATGAAGGAAAAAGGGAGAACCTTTTCCTTTATGGTGGGAACGATGTTGGAACTCCCACGGGCTGCCCTAATTGCGGATAAAATTGCGGAGACGGCGGAATTCTTTAGTTTCGGCACCAACGATTTAACGCAGACCACGTTGGGTATGAGTCGGGATGATTCGGGGACATTTTTGCCGGAATACGTCACCCAGGAGATTATAAAACAAAATCCATTTGCTTCCATCGATTTGGACGGTGTGGGGCAAATTATGGAAATCGCCGTGGAAAAGGCAAGGCGAACAAGACCCCATATAAAATTGGGTATTTGTGGAGAACACGGTGGGGACCCCGATTCCATAAAGTTCTGCCATCGATTGGGTTTAAGCTATGTAAGTTGCGCTCCCAATCGCATCCCCGTTGCCAAAATCGCCGCCGCCCAAGCGGCTTTGGAAGAAACTTCCCACTGAGGATTTCCCCCACGGAGGATTTTGTTTCCGAAATCCTCTCGGGACTTTCCCGGGAGGAGCAGTTTTCTTTATTTGTTATAGGAAAAAACTGGATCGAAAATTTATTTTCCCAAAAAAATTCCGGATCACAAACTTTGCGGATATTTTCAAAAGGAGGAAATATGCCGATAATCAATTCAGAGGGGACATTCCGTCGGAATAAATTCGAAGGGGAGGGAGAATTTTTGGGCAATTTCTTGACCCAATGCTTTTACGCCAAAAATTTCCGTTGCATAGTGACCGCAAACGTAAGTATTCATGTGATTTTCCCGGGCAATATTGTAGTGGTATTGCTGACATTCACCGATGAGGACCGTGGAAACATCGAGTTCGCTGGCCCGTTCGATGATCATCCCGCTGCCCCCGGAAACAATACCAATTTTCCCAATATTTTCGGGACCAAATTCCATGGCAATGACACGGGGAAAAGTCGATTCCAAAAATAATTTGAACGCACCGCGTTCCATGGAACAATTGCCAATGACACCGATTTTGCCGTTGTGCAATTCGAATGCTTTTTCGATTTCGGTGAGGCCCAAGAGTTGGGCAAGGAGAGCGTTGTTACCGATTTCCGGATGGGCGTCGAGGGGTAAATGACAGGAATAAATGGCCAAATCGTGATCCATGAGTTGTTTGTATTTTTCGTAAATCAGATGGGTTACGGGTATGGTTTTCCCCCAGAAGAGTCCGTGGTGGACGACGAGCAGATCGGCACCCCTTTGAACCGCTTTTTCAATGGCTTCGGAGGAGGCATCAACGGCCGCTGCGACCTTGGAAACGCTTCCGCTATTTTGGAATTGCAATCCATTGAATGCGTTCTCGTAGTCTTCGAATGCCCCAATGTCGAGGCGTTCGTTGCAGTATTTCACAATGTCGGAAAGGAGTTGTGCCATGGGTAATCCATAGGAAAAATAAAGAAAATAGGCAATAAAAATTCAAATACGCCTTGAATATTCTTTTTGAATGGGATATTCTTTCGCCATGATAGATGTTCATAATTTAACCTATTCCATCGGTGGACGGGTTTTATTTGAAGACCTTTCTTTCTATCTTCCCACCAACCATACCGTCGGTATTATCGGGGGCAATGGTTGCGGTAAAAGTACGCTATTTAATTTGATTTTGGGCGATCTTAGCCCCGATCGGGGGAGTATTACCAAGGGTAATACGGCGAAGGTCGTGACCGTACGCCAGGAAATTCGGGATAATTCCGTAGGATTATTGGATTTTGTTCTGGAGGCGGATCGGGAGCTGATGGAACTGCGTCGGGCGTCGGAGACGGAACAAAATGGCATGAAATTAGCGGAGATTTTCGAAAAAATGGAGGCGACGGATGGCTTTAATGCCGAGATCCGTGCCGCGACCCTATTGTCCGGTTTAGGATTTTCCGAAGAGGATTTGCGGAAACCGCTAAAGGATTTTTCCGGAGGTTGGCAAGTCCGTGCCGCCCTCGGGGCAACCCTATTTGCGCCCTCCCAGATCCTATTGCTCGACGAACCCAATAATCACCTCGATTTCGAAACCTCGCTTTGGCTTAAAAATTATTTGAAACGCCTCCATGGACAAAAGACAATCCTCATCATTAGCCATGAGCGTGATTTCTTAAATACATTGTGCGATAAAATCCTCCATTTACCGTCCGGGAATTTGTATTCGGGGAATTACGACAATTTTATTGTGACCCGTGCCAATCAACAACAATCCTTGGCTAAACGCATCGAAAAACAGGAAGTTACACGGAAACATTTGCAGTCCTTTGTCGATCGTTTCCGCTACAAGGCTTCGAAGGCGAAGCAGGCCCAAAGTCGCATCAAAATGTTGGAAAGAATGGAACAATTACCTTCCTTGGATCGGGATTATACGGTATGTTTTTCCTTTCCCAATCCCAAACCCATTGACCGTCAATTAATTCAGGTAAAAAAAGGTGTGGCCGGCTATGGAGAACACATCGTCCTGCGGGATCTCAATCTCAAAATTGAGGCCGGCGATCGGCTCGCCCTATTGGGAGCCAACGGTAATGGGAAGTCCACCTTGGTCAAAGTCCTCTCCAACCGACTGCCCCTCCTGGAGGGAGCCATTGCCTATGCGAAGAAATTACAAATCGCCTATTTTTCCCAGCAACTGAGCGACGAATTAGTAACGACACAGACACCCTTTGAGACTTTGTCGACCATCTTGGTGGATAGCAATGAAACCAAGGTGCGGGCACAGTTGGCCCGTTTCGGACTGACGCAACAAAAATCAAATACGCAGATACAGAATTTATCCGGCGGTGAAAAGACCCGCCTGTTATTGGCCATCATTACCCGCCATTCGCCCCATATTTTGATCCTCGATGAGCCCACCAATCACCTGGATATCGAAGCGAAGGATGCCCTCATCGATGCCCTTAATACCTACGAAGGAGCCGTTGTTCTGGTTTCCCACGATTTCCATTTGGTGGAATCGGTTTGCGATCAACTCCTACTCGTTCGGGATCAGCGTTGTCAAAATTTTTCCGGTGATCTTGAGGATTACATGAGGGTCGTACTTAGCGAAAAAAGAGCGGTTAAAAGATCGGAAAATAAAAATCAAAGTCCGGGGAAAGGACCAATGTTAACCGAGGATGGAAAAAATCGGAAAAAGTTGGAAGAGGAATTGGAACATTTAATGCGGAATATCAACGAGCTTAACCGGAGAAAACAGCGATTCGAAGATGAAATGCATACAACCCATAATGGGGAAAATTCCGAGGAGTTTGCAACGCTTCTGAAGGAATTGGAAACTAAGGAACGGGAATGGTTGAGACTATCGGAGCTCATGGAATCCCTCTGAATTGGATGAATTTCCTTGTATAGGGAGGGGAAAATTTTTAGTTCTTCAGGAATGAAGAGATCCCATCATTGCAATGCTCTAAGAGGAATTAATATTGGGGAACGTGTTCGTCTGATTGGTTGGATTCAATCCATTCGGGATCACGGTGGATTAATTTTCATCGATTTACGGGATCGGGAAGGAATTACGCAGATCGTATTGGATCCCAAAAATGAATCCTATGGGAAGGATCTCAGTATGCTTCGGGAAGAATCGGTCATCGAAGTCGGGGGGATCGTGGAGGGACGTCCCGAAGGTACGGCGAATGGACAGATGGCGACCGGTGATATCGAAATCATTGCGTCGGAATTGAAAATTCACAACGTTGCGGAGGTGTTACCTTTCCCATTGGAAGACGGTAAGGCGGAGAAAGTAAATGAGGATTTGCGTTTGACCTACCGCTATTTGGATTTACGCCGGCCTAAAAATCTACGGGCATTACGTCTCCGCCATCGCATCGCCCACAGCGTACGCAATTACCTCGACGGACAGGATTTCATCGACGTGGAGTTGCCCTATTTATTCAAAACAACACCGGAAGGCGCCCGGGAATTTCTCGTCCCGAGTCGGCAGAATCCGGGTTCTTTTTACGCGCTGAGTCAGTCGCCGCAACAATATAAGCAGATGCTCATGGTGGCGGGCATTGAACGCTATTATTCCCTGGCACGATGTTTCCGCGACGAGGATTTGAGAGCGGATCGGCAACAGGAATTTACCCAAATCGATTTGGAAATGTCCTTCATCGATCGGGAAGATATTTACGCCCTCATCGAGGGAATGATGACCGTTGTTTTCAAAGATACACTCGGCCGTGCCATCGAAACCCCCTTTATCCGAATGCCTTTTAGGGAAGCCATGGAGCGTTTCGGTTCCGATAAACCGGACCGGCGTTTTTCCATGGAACTCGTCGATATTTCCCCGATTTTTCGGCGCTCGGATTTCAAGGTATTTCGCGATTGCCTCAATGGTGGTGGTGTTATAAAGGCGATTAATGGGAAGCATCTTGCCGATATAACACAGGGTGAACTTAAAAATTTAGAGGATCTTGCAAAGACCTTTGGGGCGAAAGGTTTAGCATTTATTCGGGCGGAGCATGGGGAATGGAAATCGCCGATTTTGAAATTTTTGTCGGAGGAAGAAAGGGGCGCGCTCCGTGAACAGCTCGATATTGAGGATGGAGATATGGTATTTTTTGCGGCCTCCGATTGGCTACGGGCTTCCATCATCCTGGGACGCATTCGCTTGGAGGTGGCACGTCTATTGGTTAAGCGTGGACGTCTAACCATTCCCCGGGACCAATTCGATTTCCTATGGGTAGTGGATTTCCCACTCATTTCCTTCGATGAAGAACAGGGACGCTATGTGTCGACCCACCATCCCTTTACGGCACCCTTGGAGGAGGATGCAGAGAAATTAAAAACCGATCCCCTCCACGTCCGGGCGCAGCACTACGATATCGTACTCAACGGTTTTGAAATTGGGGGAGGGAGTATCCGTATCCATAGTAGGGAATTGCAATCGCTGGTCATGGAAGATCTATTGAAATTGGATAGGCAGACGATCCATGATCGTTTTGGATACATGTTGCGGGCGTTTCAATACGGTGCACCTCCCCACGGAGGCATCGCCATTGGTTTGGATCGTTTGGCGGCAATCATTTGCGGAGAGGATTCCATTCGGGAGGTTATCGCCTTCCCTAAAACGCAGAAGGGTCAGGATCTGATGGCCCAAAGCCCATCCTCTGCCTCGGAAAAACAATTGCGAGAACTTCACATAAGAACCGTCATTCCCCACTGAAATGGATTCCCATTGTTTGTCTGATTGGACTTGTTCGTTGGCCTAATTTTCTCCTTCCAGGTCGACGAATCCCTGGGATCGAAGTGTATCCATGATGCGGGCAGCTCGATTGTAACCAATTTTCAATTTGCGTTGGAGAAAGGATGTGGAGGCGTGATCGTGGGCGCGGATGATTTCCAACGCCCGTGGAATCAACTCATCTTCCCAATTATTTTCTTTGCCGCTTAGGGATTCGCCATTATTTTCGATTTGTTCCTGTACGGATTGTTCGATTTTAGGTCCACCGTTTTTTTCGTAGAGGAAATCGACGATACCATTAATTTCGTCATCGGATACGAGGGCGCCCTGTGCCCGTAGAAGACCGGATGCCCCGGGTGGAGAAAAAAGCATGTCCCCCTGTCCCAATAACGCCTCCGCTCCCCCACTGTCCAGAATGGTGCGACTGTCCACCTTGGAGGAAACTTTGAAGGCGATGCGGGAAGGCAAATTGGCCTTGATAATACCGGTAATGACGTTGACGGACGGCCGTTGAGTAGCCAGGATGAGATGGATACCGGCGGCCCGTGCCAATTGGGCTAGGCGGGCGATGTCGGTTTCGATATCTCCGGGAGCGATCATCATCAGATCGGCCAATTCGTCGATGATACAGATAATGTAGGGCAATTTTTTATAGACAAAATCGGTTTCAAGGGGAGCTTTTTGTAAACTGGAAAGTTTTTCATTGTAGTTATCGATGTTACGTGCACCGGCTTTGGCAAATATTTTATAGCGGGATTCCATTTCTCCGATGAGCCATTTTAGGGCATTGGGTACGCGGTGAGGGTCCGTGACGACGGGAATGAGCATGTGGGGGAGTTTGTTGTAATTTTGCATTTCGACGATTTTGGGATCCACCATGATGAAACGTAGATCCGCCGGAGAGGCGTGGTAGAGGAGGGAAGCGATGATGGCATTGATACATACGGTTTTACCGGCACCGGTGGCTCCAGCGATGAGGAGGTGTGGCATTTTAGCCAGGTCGTAGATCATGGGTTCTCCCGTAACGCCGCGTCCTAGAACGATGGGAATGGCGGCCTGCATTTCTGCCCAATTTTTGGATTCGAGAATGGCACGGAGATGGACACGGGAAGGATATTTATTAGGCAATTCGATGCCCACACAACTTTTCCCCGGTACGGGAGCAATGATACGCACCGATTTCGCTGCTAAACCCAGGGCGATATTCTTGTCCAAACTGGCAATTTTCTCGACCCGTACACCGGCTTCCGGAGTGACTTCATAGCGGGTAATCACCGGACCTTTGTGAATTTCCCCCGGTGAAACGGCGATGCCAAATTGGGCAAGTACTTCGATGAGACGCTGAATGACGACCTCACAATTCTCCTGATTATTCCCAGAAGTTTTGGCGCATTCCAATAGGTCAATGGGAGGAAATACGTAATTGGGATCACATTTTTTTAGGGGCGTGCTTGTTTTATCGATCCTCCTTTCCTCGAAAATTTGTACGTTCCCACCCATTACCTTTTCCTTCCCAGTGGAGGTAGAAAAATTATTCCCATTCTCCGTCCCATGGGGATTCTCTTTCCCTTCCAGTACATTTTGTTCGGAATTTCCTCCCCCATTGGGTTGTTTCTTCCCGAAGCATTTGTAGCCCGTTTTAACACAGAATTTGGATAGAATCCACGTCCAGAGAAAGGGTTTCCTCAAATAGGGATGTTTACGGAAAAGTGCATGAATATGGAGTGTGATTTGAAAAAATAAAATCGCACACAAAGTGATTGCCGTACCCAATTTTCCCAGAAGCGGTAGGGCTACGTGCCCCACTATGAGATCGCCAAAAATTCCTCCCAAACCAGCCGTTAGGGTCGAGAAAATATTTATGGAATAAAAGCGTTGTACCCAGGCCAGTAGGGTAGCCAGAAGGAAACTCATGGCCGTGAGAGAAAAAATGTGAAGGAAAAGAATTTTTCGGAGGGAACAGCAATAGAGAAAGAAATAAAATGGAATAAAGGGCAATAGGTAGGCCGATGCACCCCAAAAACGAAAAAGCCAAAAAGCGGTGCTGGAACCTAATGTCCCCGTCAAATTATTGGCTTCCGCAGAACAGTTGGTGGTGATGAAGTGACTTTGTTGCGGCGAAAAATCGAAGAGGGCGATGGTGATCAATATGGCCGTGAGTAACATCGGAATTCCCACAATTATCCTTTTTGCGTTCGATGACATACTTTGCAGGGAAATATACCCAATTCACTTTCCCTGTACAACAAAAATATAATCGTTCCCAATGGACGGGAAAAGATTAGAAATTTTTCTTGATCCCGATGGGGATATTTCTTCGATGGAGGCGGAGGGGGATTAGCTCAGTTGGTTAGAGCGTTTGCATGACACGCAAGAGGTCACTGGTTCGAACCCAGTATCTCCCACCACTTCGTTTTAGGCATTGGAATTTAGTCCATGGGGAAGAGTTTCCCCGACTCCGTGGCATAAATACTACTCCCGATGCGGTAGCGGGGGAAAAGTTGTTTCAAAGCAACGCGATGATTCTCCATGGAATGGCCATGTTTTTTCAAAAAAATATCCACATCGGCGATGTATTCCGTTTCCCAAACCATGATGTGTAAACAATGCTGTCTTTTGAAGAGAAGATCGATGCGGCCTTCCAAAATTCGACCGTGATCCACAACGAAAAATGGATATGGGGAAAATATTTCTTCGTAGGCACCGATTTGTTGCCAAAAAAAGGTATTATTAATCAATTTTTCCACATCCTTTTTGGCGAGATCGCCATGGGGTGTAGCGGTTATCGTCGAACGAAGGAAAGGAATCGCCTCCCGGGATTTAAAAGGACATTGCTGCATCGTCCTACGCCACCAATTTCCGTAGCATGAGTTTCTTGCATCCATATCCTTGCCTTGAACGAAGGGGATCGGTGGAGAAGATCGCGGTCGCTTCGAGGTGAGGAGAGGAAAGCAATGCCGTTGCTTAGGGTCGGAGTATTGATAGAAAATTATTGGGGATGGATTTTGTGGAGAGAGTGTCGAAGTTTCCCGATTCGTTTTTTCCGGGAAGCGGAAAGGAGGGAGATTTTTGATTAAATTTTTGTTACCGGGTGCGGATTGCAAAATTGCGGCCGTGGAAAATTGATCCGGTTCCCGGCCGTTGTCTAGAAAAATAGTTTGTTGTTTTTGCCGTGTTAATGCGACATAGAGGAGGCGTTCGTTGTTATGGATGGTGTCATTGGGATCCGTCCACTGGTAGCGTTGGCGTTCACTAATTGCGATTTTTCCGCCAATGACTTCCGGTAAAATATGGGGTGCGGGAGTTTGTTTGCGGTTGAGAAAAGGCAAGATCACGACGGGCCATTCCAAACCCTTTGCCTTGTGGAAAGTGTAAAGTTGGAGTGCGTTTTCATTCCCATGATCCGATTGGAAAACTTCCTTGGATTGTTTTTCCAAGTACTGGGCATATTGGAGCAGCGATTCGCAGGAAGCGGCCCCCCGGTACAAAATTTTTTCGATTTCCCCGTCGAATTTATCCTCCATGGCTTCCATTCGGGCTTTGATCTCTAAGCGTTGCGACAGAAATTTAATAACCTGCAGAGGGCTTAGATACTGACATTCCCGATACCAATGCCCTATTTTTTCTTCCACGATGGCGATCTCGTCCACCGGCGAGTCCCGGTAATGTCGGGCAATGAGCGAATCGGAAATGCCAAAGATTTCCCGTAGAATTCCCGAGAATTCGAACTGATTTTTTGGATTGATCATCAACCCAACTAGGGCCTGTATCCAAGCAAATTGGCGATATTCGCCGTAAATTTTCGTTGCGGAGTGGAGCTGTATTTCGGGTAGCGAAGGAGTTTTTAAAAAAGCCTCTTCGATTTCCTCTAACCACGCCCTTCTGGGACAAAGTATGGCGATATCGCTCCATTTTTTTACGTCGAAATCTTCCGGATTTCTACCCTGAAAAAATTGTTTCAAGAAGGTGGGATCATCCTTGTCTCCATCCGTTGAGATGCGGAACCAATCGGTCCGGTGGCACTTATCGGATAGGTTGGGATTGAGGCCGGAGAGAATCGGTACGAAGGGGACTTGCTGGTCCTTACCGTCCAAAATGTTGCCCAATGATCGGTTAATGTTTTCCGCAATCCGGGGTCCGAAACGCAGGGTAACGGGGAAGACCAATGCTTCCACGGTACTATTTTCCGTCAACGTTTGGTGGAGTTTTTGGTAAAACGTTACATTGGCCCGGTCCAGGTAGATCGATTGTTGGGGATCTCCCACCATGGAGTAATGTCCCCCCGGGGGAGGATTTTGAAAATAATCGGGATTTGCCGTCCCGGGAGATTGGGCGACGGCGAGTAGCAGTTGGAATTGCTGTGGATCCGTGTCCTGGGCTTCATCGAGAATAACGTAATGTCCTCTCACCGAAGCACCACTCCCGGGATGATCCAATAGGCGAAGGGATAGCCGGATCAAATCCGAAAAATTAAGTCGCTTTTCCTGGAAACGGAAGATTGCGTAGGCGGTTTGAATGCGCAGAAAATTTTGTCCGTATAGCGCAGAACACCAATCCTCGAAAGGTGCCATTACATCGTTGTAAAGTCGGGAAAAGGCTTCCGCTTTGGTGGTGATTTTCGGGAAAGGGAGGGTCGGATTTTGTTCCCAGCGGCGGAGATGGTTTTGGAATTGAATAATATTATGATTCCCGGTGGGATAATTCAATAAAGGAGCCAGATCAATGGGTGGCGGTTCGGGGCAGAATTTTGCAACGTCGATTCCGGAATCGGGGAATCGAGCGACGAGATTATATAACGATTCCCGGTCCAACGGCATTCCCAATTTGTCTCCCTTGAATGGATGTTCCTCCTGGAATGATTTTAGAAATTTCTCCCATAAGTATTGTTCTTTCCCTTCGATTTCAAAATCGGGGTCAAGGCCGATGAAATGTCCGTAGCGACGGAGAAGTTGGTCCGCAAAACCATGGATGGTTCCAAAAAAAATACGGCCAAATGCCGATAAATCGTCGCCGTTTTTTTGTACTTCCCAGAGGGTACGTTGTTGTAATTCCAGGGCTGATTTCTGCGTATAGGTAACCAGAATAAGTTTATGCAGTAGGATTTTTTTCCCGTGGACGATGGAGGCTACCCTTTGGGCAATTGCCGTTGTTTTTCCGACGCCGGCCGGTGCGATGACGGAAAAATTTGTACCGTGTTCCCCAATGAAACGTTGGCGCATGTATTGGTCGCTAAGGTTCATTTTCCCCCATGATGTGATCCACGACGCTCAGTAAATAAAGGGCTGCTATTTCTGACCGTAGGACGTTCTTTCCCAACTGGATAAAATATGTATTTTCCCCGATGAAACATTCGTATTCCTCCTCGGAAAAATCGCCTTCGGGACCGATGACCAAATTGATACTGCTATTCCGAATGATCGTTTCCCGAGAAAATATCTGGGTCCTTTCCCCTCGGAGAGAGGCGATCAACGTTGGCCGGGGAAGGGAAATTTGTGCAAATTTTTTAGGTATTTCGATGGCTGGAAGCCAGGGATTTCCCGATTGCTTACAGGCCTCCTTGGCGATGTTATCCCAGTGTAATTTCTTTTCCTTGGCCATTTCCACATTCATTTTCACCGCAGAATGTTGGGTGACGAAGGGAATGATTTCGGCCACACCGATGGCCGTTGCTTCCCGAATGAGGAAATCCATGGCCTTGCTCTTAAGCAGAGCGGGATATAGATAAATTTTAGGTTTCTCCCGGTAATGAAGTTCATCGATGGCGACGGTCCCCATCCTACGATCTAAAATATGTCCTTCCCCATAGTAGCCTTGGCCGTTGAGAACGATGACCCTTTCCCCATCGCGACCACGTAGAACGTGGAATAAATGGTGGGCTTCCTTCCCCTGGAGTTGGATGGAGGATTGCGCTTTTATGGTTTCGGGATGGAAAATTTTCAGCACGAAATTAATCCAAAATATATTTCACGTTTTTGCAATCTATCCAACCGTTTTGGCCATTTTCCAAATTAATGTGTAGGAAATTTCCATATTTAGTGGGAACGAGGAGGGGCGTACCCGGTGGGAAATTTTGAATTACCTCCGATTGAGAAGTCGGAGCGATGTGTACCGTTGTGTTGTCGGCGACCGTAACGCATTTCCGAAAAATGGAATGGGATGCGTACAACAAAATACCCGTACTCGTGAGACAAAGCATGGAACTACAATGGAAAATGAAATGGAGCATTGGTTTTTTACGGGAGTTTAATTTTTTCATCCGGCGATATATCGCCAGGCCCACGCTTAGCCAAAACGTAATCCCCGCTATCAGGGTGAAAATATTCATGGCGAAAGAAGTCTGGTAAAACGGAATGAAATGGCGTTGCTTCGAACTCAGGGGAAGCGTTTGCAGAATATGTCTGAGATTTTTATCGTAGGGGCGAATTTGCTTTGCTTTTTCGAAGGCGACCCATGCCCGGGACGTATCACCGATTTCCTTATAGGCGCACCCCAGGTTGAAATAACGGGCAAAAGAATGCGTTCCCATTGATTCCAAAAGGGTAATAACCCGGTTGTAATTTTGATTACTATAGGCTTCGTTGGCGGCAAAAAAAATACTATCCCTCGGAGGTACAGTATCCGTGGAATTCGCCCCCAATGGGGAAAGGAAAAATAAAAAAAAATAGGATAATAAAATTTTCATGGTGTCTAAATTTTATCTATTTTTTGTTCCAAAAAGAGCAGTATTTTTTCCCGTTGCCGGTGGAGGTGATTCCCGTCCACGGAGAGTCGTCCGAAAACAATTGCGTCGGCCTCATTGAAAAATGATTCGAGCCACTTTAGATGTTTAAATTGCTTCCCCTGAAGCTGCTGTATTTGTATGGAACGCTGCTGCTCAAGGGAAATGCCGAGTAGGGTGAGCCTCTGATCCAAAAGGGAAGTGGCCGTTTTATAAAATTCCTTCACATCACCGTCCCGAGCCTTTTGCATCAAAAGTTCCCGATTCTTTTTCATGTTCCATTTAAGTTTCCTTTTTTTCAACGGTGGTTTCCGTATTTTTAGGGCGAATACTAGGGCCATTATTCCCAAAAATCCCTGTAAAATCCAAAACCAGGACCGACGATAGGAAGGAATTAAACTTATGTAATGCGCCGTATCCTTTGTCAGGATATGTATGGAGGAAGGGGACGTATCGCTATCCGTTTTTGGTTTTTCGGTGAACGTACTATTTTCGTAGCCGGGGAATGCTTCTCCGGAACGGGAAACCAGGATCGTTTTTTGCCTATTATCCATGGTTATCGTCTCAAATTTTTCCGTTTCGGGATTGAAGTAGGTCAAGGACAAATCAGGGACGGCAATGGTACCGGTTTTCCGTGGTATAATGACATATTCCCAGGTTTTTATCCCCTGAAAATCATAGTCATCCTGGGCAATGAAAGTCGACTTTGGAGGGAAGAGGGTCCAGTGTTCGCCACGGGTCATTTCCGGAGCTTGTAGGCGGGTGAAATTACCTTTTCCTTCGACGTCGACGGAGAGCGTTACGGGTTCTCCCAGGAGGGCTCGGTCCGATGATAGGCGGAGGTTAGTGAGTGTAAATTGTCCGATGGCGCCCCGGAATTCGGATGGAGTTTCGCCCAATGAATCAATGTCCATCGCGATGGGACGGGATACCAGCTCGACGATATTTTCCTCCGGGAAAGTGAAAAATCCCATGTTGCGCAGGACTTGAATGCGGCAGGATACTTGGAAAGAAATTTCCTGTTTCCCGGTTTTTAGGGGCGTAATGGAGGTTTCCCAGGAATAGGTTACGTGGTCGCCTTTTTGTTTCTTTTTGGGCTGCTGCGAGAGCTTGGATTGCAGAAAACAATCGCCTAAAATTTGTGCTTCGATGGGCAAATGTAGTCC
>JAISMD010000076.1 GCA_031276935.1 Puniceicoccales bacterium | reverse complement strand
TCCTGAACCCGTTTTTCGATGGGAGGTGGTACGATGGGTTCCGGTTTTTCTTCGCTGAGGAAAACATAGGCAATGGAAGTTCCTGCCGCTATGACGACACAAAGAATAAAACCAACGCCGTAGCGGACAATCCTTTGGCGAATCGTTAAAGTCGGAGTTTTTGGCTTTTCCAAAGCAGCGGCGGCTTCACCTTCCCGGTCTGCCAATTCCGTGGACTCTATATTTTCTACGCCACCATCGTTGAGAGCCTTGCCCTCTTCATCGACAACTTCACCGCCCTCCTCAGTGGATTCGGAAAATGTGGAAACTTCTTCCTCGACTTTTTCCAATTCCGGGAAATTCCCTAGCGCTATGGTTTGCCACTGTTCGCTATCCGTTTCCCCAAACATCATATGGGTCGCTCCAATGGTCACGAATTGAAAACTGTCCACCGTAGACGGTTCCCGTAGCAATTTTCCACCGACAAATACATTGCCATTTAGGGGAGTAATAAAAACATGGCCATCGATTAGAGATACTTTCATATGCCGATCGGCTACTAAGGCATCGCTGATAATGACATCACATTCATCGGCCGCACCAATCGTAATCTCCTCTTCCGGTAAGTCAAACTCTGCTCCTTGGTGTGGTCCCGATAGTACTTTAAATAGCAATCCCATCGATTAATGTGGTCGAAATTAATAAAAAAAATCGACGGAGTCAATATTTTTGAAGAAAAATTTACCGCAAGTCATCTTTGCATTGCCTTTGCCTCTTCATTTCATAGGGTACGGCGAGGATTGTATTATTTTAATGGCAGAGGTTGAAAGTATTCAGAGACATAGTATGCGGGGGGAAATTCCTACCGGTGGCGTCCAAGGTACCTACCGGGGCCAAGCGGTTTTTATCGTCGAAGATATGTCGCCATCGCCCATCCAATTGGCCAGTACGATCGCCGGTTTCGAAGCTACGAAGCGGAAATTACGTCCATCCCTCCTCTATCGTTCCATCACCGGCAAGAGTGTTTTCAAGGAAAAGGAAAAAATACTCGCCACCTATACGGAACGGCTCGGCCAATCCTCCCAATCGAAAAAATACAAAGAAACCTATTCCGAACTCTCCCGACAACAGTATAAGGAGGAATATCGGGAAGAAGAAAATCAGGACACCTTCCGCGATGCCCTCCTCTATAAGGTCAGCGAAAATTTCGGGGAAGTAACGGAACAGGACAACGTTTTGGAATACAGCATCGCCATCAATGCGATGGAACGCAGTACCATTGAAACGGAAATTCAACAGGTACAAAAAATGATTGAATTTTTTAGTGAGCCACAGAAAAATTTCATCAACACCGGCTTTGCGAACAGCGAACGGATCAAGTGGAGCGAAAAATTAGTTTCCTTGGAAGATAATTTGAAAACCAATGCCGTTTTCAATAGCCAACTCCTCCGAGCCCAAGATCTACTCCGTAAAGCCCACCGCATGGAGATCCGTGACGGCTACAATCTCATTCCCAAAGCCGCAGCCATTATTCAGCAACATTACGGCAATGCCAATGCTTCGGAAAGTGCCATTAGTCTAGCGGTCGCCTACCGAGATGAAGTACTAACCATGAAAAGTCCCCTCGACGTCTTCGAAATTTTTATCCACCGCCAAGAAAAAAAACGGGAAAGTTTCCGCCCCTATATCGATTCCATGATCGCCCTCTTTGGCGTCGACATGACCTCCTCCAATCCATCCCGTTCCAAGGAGGAACTACACAGTGTGCGGGACAGTCTATTCCGCGTGGAGATTTGCGGTCAGATTTACGACAGCATCGGTATTCTGGGCAGGGACATTCGCCGCATGTTCCCCGAAGAAGAAGCCCCCGAAACAATACCGCAACTACCCAATAAAAACGTAAAATCATAGGGGACAACGATATGCAGGAAATGAGCGATAAGGAACAATTAACCGCTACCCGGGAACTCGTCAAATTAACCCAGGGTGCCTTTGTGAGTAATCAACAGATCATGCACCTCGTCGATTTACTCGTCCCACAACATAGCGATAACTTGGAAATCGCCATCTACACGCTCCACCAAATCATCGAATTGGTCCGTAATTTACCGGGAAAATTCTTCAAAGACGATCAATCCCAGTCACAATTTTTGACGACGGTACAGACGAAACTCGATGCCCTAATCTTAGAGGAAGAGGAAGCCGCCGGTGAAGCATTACTCATGGAGGGGAATAAATAAAATGGAACGGCATATCAGTGAAACTCTGACGCAACTTGGTAAAAAAATGGGTTTTTCGGATTTGACAGCGAACGCCAATGGTATGGTTCATTTGAACATAGTGGGCATTGGGGAATTATTCATTGACGTACAAGCGTCCGGTATATTTGTTTACCTACTGAATCGATTCCCCGTTATCAATTTCAAACTCATTTCCACGGCCTACATTTTTTGTGAAGAGAAAGCGAAATACGCTTTTCTGACGAATCCGGTCATGGAGGGGGAAGACATTCTTGGTTTTGCGATTAGGATAGAGGAACGGCAATTTACGTCCATTGCTTTAGTTGGGGCCATTGATCAGCTAATGGACATGGTCAAGCGACTAAAACAATTTGCCGATCGCTATGCCTAGGTTAGGGACAGGAAAAAATGTTGGCAAAGGGATAAAAATTCAACAGGATAGGGGCATATGGGAGATGGTTCAGAGAATTTCGATTTAGACTTTGGGATTACGGGAGTTACGAAGGGGGATTACGGGAAGCGGATGCAATTACCGGAGCGAGGGGGGATTGATCCCTGTGAAGGGAAAGTGGAAGAGAAGTTAAAGAAGGTACTGAGCATTGGGACGGTAGACAGTTTAGTGATGCAATTATTAAGGCCGGAGGTAAGGGATCGGAGTTTACTGACGCCGATACGTTTTCGGGAGAAGGTGAGGGAGATTCGCAGATTAATCAGCGAGCGAGGGGAAAGGATGAAAGGGATAGGGGAAGAGCATTTAAAGCGAGTGGACGAGTTACTGCAGAAGGAGGAAGAGAAGT
>JAISMD010000063.1 GCA_031276935.1 Puniceicoccales bacterium | reverse complement strand
ACACGGGTGTGGTAGAGGAATCGGAGGAAAGCCTCCCCCCAAACGCGTTCCCTTTCCAGAACCTTCGTATAGCGATTATAGAATGTGATTGGATTCTCCATGCCCCTCTGCCGAGTTAGAGGGAAACAAAAATTAATGGAATGAAAAGAAAAAAATAAATAGCCGTTCTGCACCCACGTTGAACCATAAATTCGAAGGACAAACTTATCGACCGACCCAACACATCATGCGTATTATTTTTTTGCAAAAAAACTATTTTTTTTATTTGACTTCAGTAAAAATTGCCCTAGGAGCTAAAATATGTGGATGCACGGTGAATGGTTTGGTTCACACTCAATTTTAGGAACGGTGTGGAGTGAGGAAAGTTGGCAAATTTTTTGTCAAACTCTGGCAGAAAGTCCTTTGTCTCTGTGGATTGCTTTTCTGCTACTGCTTTTGCTTTCCTTTCTTTATAGGCGAAAATGTCGGGGTCTTCTTCGCATCAATGGGACAGACAGAGGATTTATTTTCCTGAAACGGAAAATCCTAAAGAACATTGTGAAGGATATTTGTAAGCAACTGATTCCCGAATGTAAACCATATGTTACCATCGGTACCTCCCATCGTAAAATTAATCTGTGGATCCGATTATCCTGTCCGCGACTCATGCGGACACTATGCGTCAAACTGCAACAGGAAATTACACGCATCCTGCAAGAAGAGGTGGGTATTGGCAATTTAGGTTCCCTACACATTGTGGTGGGAAAAATCCTTACCAAAGGAGAAAAGAATAATAGTGACCTGCTTTGCTGTCCAGCTCCGAACGTTACGTCCGAATGTGAATGCGGAATCCCAGAATGCGGAACTTCTGCTTCCATTCCCTTCGAAGATACGCTCTCTTTCGAAGACGATGAAACTGAAAATGAAATGGAAGAGGAGATCGAAATCGATGACGAAACAGAAGATGAAATAGGGGAAAAAATAAATGAAGCAGTGGCAAAGGAAATAGCGGAGGAAATAGGCAAAGAGTTTTCTTCGGGAAACAACGGAGATACCGCCCATGATTCACTTTACAACTATACCAGCCCAAGTGATGAAAAGGAAATTTTAGAAGAAAAGGAAAGCGATCATAACTCCACCTACAGCGATTCTCGTTATAGTTCGCCCTATGCTCATTCAAGCGATGGAACGGAAAATCCAGAAAAAGAAGTCACTTCTGAAAGCAAAGACATTGGGAATAACATTTGGGATAACAAAAATTCCACTTACAATAGTTCTACCTATAATAATTCCACATACAGTTCTTTCTACCCCAATGGGGGCATCGGATCAGCGTACGAGCCTAAAAAGGAAACTTCCTTTTGGGAAAAAAATAACAAAAACGATTAAAAGTTTAATTTAATCCATTCTGCTTTTATGTAAAAATTTTAAAAAATCCCTGAATTCCCATTATTTAATTTTCTTTACAGCCTTAATTTTAGCATAGGAAACATAAATAGAGGGGGAATTCTCGATTTTTTTTGTTAGAGATTTATGAAATCGGCACATCCTTATGGGAAAAGTTGGCCAATGACCGTTCCGTAAAAAAACAACAAATAGCAGCAGCGGCGGCATCGGTTTCATCGAAACCGACGTCCATTTGGATTTTCAGGATTGCCTGTACCATTTTCCCGACCTGTTCCTTGGAAGCTCGACCATAGCCGCAAAGGGCTTGTTTTATGCGCAGAGGCGCGTATTCAAAGAGCGGTAAATGGCAACTGCCAATCGCCGTCAAGATCGCCCCACGGGCAATTCCCATAATTTGTGCCGTTTGAAAATTTTGTACATAAATTGTTTCCTCCGCTGCACAAACCGTTGGTTGGTAGCGTTCAATGACCGTCTGAAGCGTAGAAAAAATGCGGTAGGTACACTCCGCAAGTGACTCCTTTGCCAGAACTTTCACCGTCTGTGAAAAAAGTAAATCGATGACTTCCCGATTACCGACGTCGATAACCGCTAACCCGGTTCCCCGTAAACTCGGATCAATCCCCAAAATTTTCCCGTGAAAATGTCCCTTACCGGGCACCCAAACCGATTCCCAATCGACCTTCGCAGGCAACACTTTCCCCTTGTTAATGAAATCCGTCCACGCCCTTCGATTGCTTCGCACCGCGCACATTATTCTTCCTCGAAGGGAAATTGACTAAACTCCTTCAAAAGGCAACCGCTTTTTCCGTTTTAGACACCAGCAATCTCGCATCGGCGGTCGAAGTGTATGGGAATTATTACTCTTCATCCCAAGCCATAAACTTTTTGGGAACGGTTTTTTAGAAAAAAATCTCCCCCCAATATTAGGTGTCGCAACTACATTTTTATGGAGGAAGTCATTTTCAAAACACTTAGCACCACACTGAATGCCAGTACGCCGACGAACGCAAATGCCAATCCCATTGAAAGCGTTGTTACGGCCGTCGTTAATAGTTTAAGGTGGTCAAGGAGCGTGCCGTGGTAAATTTTGAAAACCTCCTGCAACGACGAAGCCAAATCCCCCGTATTCTCACCAACGGATAGTAGATCGAGACCTAAATCCGGGAAAATTCCTTGCCGTTCGAAGGCCTGTGTCACCGATACACCGTCAAGAATCATCTTCTTCGCCTCAATAAACCGTTCGCGGAAATACAAATTCCCCGACGCATTCTCCGCCAGTATCATCGCCTCCGTCGTATTAATCCCGCTCCCCAATAACGTCGACATCAAATTGGCCGTTTGACAGTAAAAATTCTCCTTGATAATACTGCCTATAAGGGGGATTTTCAGAGACCATTTGTCGAGATTAAAGCGCCCAGTAGCCGTATGGACATAGAGGGAAAAAGCTGTTACCAGCAAGATACAAATCATTCCAATTAGCCACCAGTACTGTATTGCATAGTTGGACACGACAAGGAGAGTTTTGGCAATGAACGGTAATTCACCGCCGAGACTTTTTAACATTTGCCCGATGCGGGGCATGACAAAAAAAATGAATATGACTCCAACGACAAAGCCAATGGTACAGACCGTTGCCGGGTAGGCCATTCCCGAGATAAATTTTTTCTTAATTGCCTGTTTCGTCTCCAGAAAATCAATTAAATTGCGGACTGTAGGGATTAAGTTTCCCGTTCTTTCCCCCGCTTCAACCATGCAAATCGTATTACTATTGAAGACATTTGGGAAGTTACGCATCGCCACCGCAATGGTTTTTCCCTCACAAACATCCCTATGGATCGTCTCTGCCAGTAGCTTTTCCTGAGGATTTTTGAGGCGCAAGCGCATAATTCGAATGGCATCACCGATGGCAAGACCACCCGCATGTAATTGCAAAAATTTTCGTAAAAAATTGAGCGCCATTTTATTTCCGCCCGAAACGGACGAAAAGGTATGCACATTTTTTTTGCCTTCACCGGCTGTAGTTTCCTCCAGGGATGTCACATTCACTCCCCGTGCTTTTAGCGTTACGATTGCCGCCTTCCGATCATTAGCCTCCACCATTCCGGACACTTTTTTCATGGTCGTATCCAGTCCTTTATACGTAAATTTTACCATAATCTATGCCGATTGTGTAAAAAGAAGCCCAGTTTAGCAATACTAATTGCACAGTGATCGAAATTTCTCGACGATTTTGATTCCAAAACACTCATTTCGCTCACCAATATCCGTTGATTTCCTTTATTTTATGATTTTAGAACTAAAAACTTTGACCATTTTTTCGGAAAATTAGGTAAAATTTTTACATATTTCGCCATGAGCGGATCTCGGAAGCATAAGTTTTTACTTATAATAAAATATTATTTTTTCTTATAGAAAATCCAAAATATTTGTCGTTCGAAATAAAAGATTGCCGCCCTTTGTTTTGCCATTTCTTTATACCTATGAATGCCCTGGAAATTCGCCATCTAACGCTTCATGTCGGCGAAAAATGCGTTTTAAATGACTTTTCTCTGTCCATTCCGAAAGGGGAAATTCACGTTCTCATGGGGAAAAATGGTAGGGGCAAAAGCTCCCTAGCCAAAGCAATTGTTGGTTATCCCGACTATCATGTCACCGGGGGCGAAATTGTTTTCAACGGTGAAAATATGGTGCAATTGCCCCCGGAAGAACGCGCCCAACGCGGTATTTTTCTAGCCCACCAAAATCCGGTTGCAATCCCCGGCGTATCCGTTTCCACCTTCATTCGGGCGGCTATGAATGCGCAGCAAAAAAAAATGACGACGGTTGCGTTTTACGAGCTACTCCACGGCCATATGGATCGCCTTGGTCTACGCCGTGAATTTTCGGCTCGGGCGATCAATGATGGTTTTTCTGGCGGGGAAAAAAAACGCTGCGAAGTCCTACAAATGCTCATGTTGAGGCCCTCCTTTGCCATTCTCGACGAAATCGATAGCGGCCTGGATATCGACGCGCTAAAAATCGTTGCCGAAAATATTAAATCGCTGTATTCTTCCGACTTTTCTGCCCTCGTCATTACCCATTACCAGCGGCTTCTCGACCACATCGCTCCCCATAAAGTCCACATCCTCGAAGACGGAAAAATCACCCTTTCCGGTGGGCCCGAAATCGTTCAAGAATTGGAAAAAAAAGGCTACGCCTTCCTCTTCGACCGGGAAGAACTTGCCCCGGAATAATTTCTCAAAAATCCATTCCTAAAATGATTTTGCTACAAAGTATAAGTTTTTTCTTAATAAGTTTTCCCTTATATAAACGACGTCGAATCAACCGTCATAAGTGTTTTACAAACATTACCCAGAGTTGCCAATTTTTACCAATCAAGATAAACTATGAAAACCAGTGATGCTTCCAGTGAAAATTTCCATTTTGATATGAGTTATCCCTTCGATGCCGGTATCGGTCTCAACCCAACCACCGTAGCTTATATCAGCGATGTTAAAGGGGAAGATCCCTGGCTACGCGCCTTTCGCTTACAAGCCCTTGAAACTTTTTTAGCAACGCCAATGCCCCGGAACCTGGAACCCTACGGTATCCAAAACCTCGATTTTCATAAAATTCGCTACTATCTTGCCAATAATCAAGTTCCAAGCCGCTCCTGGGAGGACGTCCCCCTCGAAATTAAAACAACATTTGATCGCCTCGGTATCCCGGAACGGGAACACCGTTTCCTCGCCGGCGTCGAAGCCCAATTCGACAGCGAAGCCGCCTATAATCGTATGCAAGACGTCCTGGCACAAAAGGGTGTCATTTTCGTCGATTCAACGGTTGGCTTAAAAAAATATTCACAAATTTTTCGCCAATATTTTGCTTCTCTGGTCCCGATTGGGAATAATAAATTCAGCGCTCTCAACGCTGCTGTTTTCAGTGGAGGGAGTTTTATTTATGTTCCGAAAGGCGTTAAGGTAAAGCAACCGCTACAGGCATATTTCCGCATAAATGCTGAAAGTTTTGGCCAATTCGAACGTACCCTCATCGTCGTCGATGAAGACGCAGAACTCACCTACATGGAAGGTTGTACGGCCCCCCGCTTCGAAACGGCTACGCTCCATTCCGCTGTCGTCGAAGTCATCGCCCTCAAAAATGCGAAAGTTCAGTACATTACGGTCCAAAATTGGTCCAATAACGTCTATAATCTTGTTACGAAACGTAGCATCGCCCACGAAAATGCCCAAATTCGTTGGATCGATTGCAACATCGGTTCAAAATTGACCGTGAAATACCCCTCCATTCTCCTCGCCGGAGAAGGTGCTTCCGGAGAAATTCTTTCCATCGCCCTCGCTTCCGACCAACAAATTCAGCGCACGGGCGCAAAAGTCATCCATCTCGCTTCCAATACCACTTCCAATATCGTTTCCAAATCGATTTCCAAGGGGAACGGTTTAGCTTCCTACCACGGACTCGTCCATGTCGACCCAAAGTTAAAAAATTGTCGCAATAATTCACAATGCGACGCCCTGCTGATCGATGGTGCTAGCCACAGCGATACTTACCCTAAAATCGACATCCATGGCGCTGGCCATCACATACAACACGAAGCAAAAGTCTCTAAAATTGATGAGGAACGCCTGCTCTACCTGCAACAACGAGGGATCGATCCTTGGCAGGCAACGAGCCTTTGCGTCAACGGATTTGTTAACGAACTCATTCGGGAATTTCCTTTGGAATACAGCGTCGAACTCAAACGCCTCATCGATTTCGAAATGCATCCCAAAAAATAAAAATGCAAAAAAGAATGTTTTTTTTCATTGTTTTGTATTTTTGGCACGAAAATTGCTATCTATTATTAATAGAATGTTTTGGCACACGAATGCGCGGAAGGTTCTCCGAAAAACTTTTCTGAACGTTCGAACGCCTAGACGAAATAAAGAAGGAAAACAATTTAAAAAAGAAATATTATGGCAAAGGTTTTAGGTATCGATTTAGGAACGACGAATTCATGCATGGCGGTCATGGAAGGCGGCCAAGCCGTTGTTATTCCCAATTCCGAAGGCGCTCGCACAACGCCATCGGTTGTCGCTTTTACGAAAAATGGTGACCGTCTTGTCGGTCAAGCCGCCAAGCGTCAGGCCATCACTAACCCGGAAAATACAATTTTTTCCGCCAAACGCCTCATCGGACATAAATACGAAGAAATCCAAAATATCCTCGGAAATTTACCCTATAAAGTCGTCCCCGGGAAAAATGGCGACGCCGCTATCCAATGTAAAGTTGGCGATAAATTGGAAAATTTTTCACCGGAACAAATTTCTTCCATGATCCTCGCTAAATTGAAAGCCGATGCGGAAACTTATTTGGGCGAAAAAATTACCCAAGCCGTCATTACCGTCCCCGCATATTTCAACGATTCCCAACGGCAAGCCACCAAGGATGCCGGTACCATCGCCGGATTGGAAGTCCTCCGTATTATCAATGAACCGACCGCCGCTTCCCTCGCCTATGGCCTCGATAAAAAGGGCGAAAAGAAAATTGCTGTCTATGATCTCGGAGGCGGTACCTTTGATATTTCCGTTCTCGAAATCGGCGACGGTGTCTTCGAAGTTAAGGCAACCAATGGGGATACACTCCTCGGTGGCGATGATTGGGATAAAGCCATCATCGATTGGCTCGCCGATACCTTTAAACGGGAAAATGGCATCGATCTACGCAATGATCCCATTGCCCATCAACGCCTAAAAGAAGAAGCGGAAAAAGCAAAAATCGCCCTGTCTTCCGCCCTGCAAACGGAAATTAATTTGCCCTTCATCAGCGCCGATAGTTCCGGGCCAAAGCATCTGAATGTCAGCCTAACCCGTTCCCAATTGGAAAAGATTTGTGACCCTCTCTATCAGCGTACCCTATCCCCCTGCAATGCTTGCTTCAAAGATGCCGGTTGGTCCACCAAGGACGTCGATGAACTCGTTCTAGTCGGTGGTATGACCCGTTCGCCAAAGGTGGTGGAAATCGCCCACGGCATCACGGGAAAAGAACCCCATCAGGGCGTTAACCCCGATGAAGTCGTCGCCATAGGTGCTGCCATACAGGGTGGAGTATTGAAGGGAGAAGTAACCGACGTTCTGTTGCTTGACGTCACGCCCCTAACCCTCGGCATCGAAACCGCCGGCGGTGCCTCCACCGCTATGATCGAACGCAATACCACGATTCCTACACAGAAAACCCAGGTCTTCTCGACCTATGCCGATAATCAAACCGCCGTTGATATTAAGGTTCTCCAGGGTGAACGCCCCCTCGCTTCCCAAAATAAAACCCTCGGTATTTTCCGCTTGGACGGTATTCCCATCGCTCCCCGTGGCGTTCCGCAAATCGAGGTTACCTTCGATATCAATGCCAACGGAATTCTCAGCGTCACCGCCAAGGACCTCGGTAGCGGTAAAAATCAGAAGATTACGATCACCGGAGCATCCGGATTATCCGACGAAGAAGTAGAAAAATTCCGCAAAGAAGCAGAGCAGTTCGCCGACTCCGATCGCAAAGAAAAAGAAAAAATCGAAGCCCATAACCATTTGGATAGCTTGCTCTACCAAACGGAAAAACAACTCAAGGAAACGAGCGATAAATTGCAGGAAGCGGATAGGAAGAAAATGGAAGATGCCATCGCCGCCGCTAAAAAAGTCATCGAAAACCATAATGCTTCCACGGAGGAAATGAAATCAGCCTTCGAAAATCTAACCAAAATTTTTCAGGACGTTGCCCAGGAAATGTATAAAAACGTCCAGAGCAGTGCCCAGAATAATCCACCGCCGCAAACGGAAACCAAAAAACCGGAGGAGAATGTGGTCGACGCCAATTTTGAAGTTGTGGACGATGAAAATAAATCCAATTAATTTCCCCATGTCGATTCCATCGAGCAGCGTATGGAATTTCTGAAATTTTTTAACTTAATATAATTATGAGTACAAATATTCAACCCCTAGGAGATCGTCTCCTCGTAAAGCAAATCGAGGAAAAGGAACAGGTTAAGGGCGGTATTATTATACCCGATGCCGCTAAGGAAAAGTCCCAAGAGGCTACCGTAATTGCCCTCGGAACCGGTAAACGGGACGACGATGGTAAACGCATGGCGTTCGACGTCGCCGTCGGCGATAAGGTTTTGATCAGCAAGTACGGCGGCACCGAGGTAAAATACGATGACCAAACGTTCCTCCTCGTGCGACAGGATGACCTTCTCGCTGTCTTTAAATAACTTAAACCCTCAAATGATTTTAATGAAAAAAATGAAAGGATTCATATGGCAAAACAACTGATTTTTGAAGAACAAGCCCGGAAAAAAATATTGGACGGCGTCGCTACCCTAGCTAAAGCGGTCAAGGTCACCCTTGGTCCCAAAGGTCGCAACGTTCTCATCGACAAGAAATTTGGTGCACCCACCATCAGCAAGGACGGTGTAACGGTCGCCAAAGAAATCGAATTGAAGGATACCTTTGAGAATATTGGTGCCCAAATGGTCAAGGAAGTCGCTTCCAAGACCTCCGATAGCGCCGGTGATGGTACAACGACCGCCACCATTCTCGCCGAAGCGATTTTCCATGAAGGGCTCAAGAATGTGTCCTTCGGTGTCAATCCGATTATGTTGAAGCGGGGCATGGATAAGGCCGTCGAAGCGGTCGTCGAGGAACTCGCCCGCACGTCGAAAAAAGTGGAAACTTCGGAGGAAATCCGTCAGGTAGCCACCGTTTCGGCGAATTGGGACCAGGAAATTGGTCAAATCATCGCCGATGCCAGGGAAAAAGTTGGCAAGGACGGTAC